>JBDRFJ010000158.1:0-2203 GCA_043818915.1 Pseudomonadota bacterium
CGAGTATCGCAAAAGGAGTTCCTGTTGAAGGTGCTCGAGAATGCCGCCGCGCATTCCACGGCGAATACGGGAACAGCAGGGCCGTCGGCATTCAGCCGGATGACCATGGTGTACTGGAAGAGCAAGAAGTTCTGGTTGGGCAAGTTGCTCGAACACCCCGAAATCATGACACAGGGGCGGACGCTTGAGGAACTGGAGCAGAACATCCGAGAGGCGTTCATGCTGATGGCGCTTGACGAGGTGCCCAAAGACTATCAAATCCGCGAAGTGGTCATGGCATGAAACGCCGTGAGTTGCTTCGCAAACTTCAGCATGAGGGATGTTTTCTTGTTAGGTCTGGTAGCAATCACGAAATCTACGTAAATCCGAAGACGGGAATTAAGCAGCAGGTTCCTCGGCACAGCGAGATTGACGAGCACTTGGCCGGGCACATTTTGCGCTACCTAGGGTTGGAGCAATAGCGATCATGCCCGCAGAACAAACCAAGTGGACCTGGGAGCAGTTGACTGTCACGCTCGACCTTTATCGATGAACGTCCTTTGGCCGCCTGCATCGGGGAAATCCTGATGCTGCCCAGACTCATCCGTTCCCAGATCGTCAAAGGCCTGGAACAGCCGGCTTAGTCTGATGGATATTGATGGATCAGTGCAGATCCTGCCAGGGAAAAATGATAAAAACCGGTTCATCCGGTTGATGCTGCCTTCCTGAAGGCATTGCCCATTTTATATTCCCTTTTCATCGTAGATTTCTTTTGCAATTAGTGATATTTTAAACACATAATGTCATTCCTTAAGATATAAG
Organism: Pseudomonadota bacterium; assembly: GCA_043818915.1. Classification (GTDB taxonomy): domain Bacteria; phylum Desulfobacterota; class Desulfobacteria; order Desulfobacterales. The sequence continues at coordinate 802 of JBDRFJ010000158.1, forward strand.
ACCTTCAACTCTGCCCGAACGATGACATGTTCTAATTACAGACAGCCTGTTTTTTTCAAAAAAAGAGGGCTTTTACTTCTGTCAACCCCATGGATGAAATTGTAAGCTCAATAAGAGAAAAAAGGAAAAAGCTCAAATGGACTATTAAGGTCTTAGCTCAAAAGGCCAATATTCCCTACGGTACGTTATTGCGAATTGAAAAAGGCGATAAAATAGGTATGGAGGAATATATCTCTTTAATTGAAGTGGCTTTGAATAAGGCTCTGAATTTACCCTATAAGAAATGGTCACAGAAATACGATCAATGTACAAAATGTGGGACAACTCTGACAAGACATGTTTCTCGCGGTTTTTGTAAAAACTGTTATGATCGTTATATTGAAGGGAGACACAAAGATGTAAACCGATTGAGAAAGTATGGTGGATCAAGTTCCTTGTTAACGAAGGAGTATTTACTTGAAAATTACGTCAACAATCAAAAGTCGTTGGGAGATATAGCAAAAGAAGCAAACTGCTCTCGGCAATATGTTCACAAGGTTATAGTATCCCATGGCATTCCATTACGAAGCAAAAGTTGTTCGCGGGATATTGCATTGTCCAACGATAAATTGAAATTTCAACGTAGGAATGACGACGGAGATATTTACTCTGTTACATTGAAGAAAATACATACTAATGAAAACTTCTTTTCTTCATGGTCGCCAGAAATGGCCTATGTTTTTGGGAACTATATACACAGATGGAAGTTTAAATCCGGGAAGGATACGGGAGTCGTGGAGAAGTAAGTCAACATCTACTATCCCTATGTTATCAATGGCACAAAAAGAAAGGGAATTATTAGATAAAGTTCTATTCCTGATGGATAGTGACGCAAATTTAGTTTTCAGCAAAGAACGGAAATATGGGGATATCGTTGCTGGTGCAGTCTATCATTTTAAAATCACCAGCGAAAGAATCTATAATGATCTTGTAAATCTTGGACTGACACCAGATAAAAGTTTGTCAGTCAATTTCCCTAATGTGCCAAAAGGCTATATTAGGCATTTTATAAGGGGATGTTGGGATGGAGATGGATCAGTTTATATTTTAAAGGAGAATCAAAGCATTGGTGCCAGCTTTGTAAGCGGTTCTCGTAGCTTTATAGAGGGTATGGTTGTGGCGTTGAAGGATGCTGGATTACCGGAAAGGAAAATCAGCGTCCGAAAAGGGAAAAATCCAAGTTATTCTATCAGATTTAGCGGAACACAAATACCTAAACTATACGGCTCATCTCCCAAGTGAGTGGGTAAATTGACACGGTTTACATCTCCGGCAGCATGCAAGTGAGGATTTTGAGGCGGAGATATTCTTCATCCCGTAATCCATAGGCGCGACGTTGAATCACTCGGATCTTATTGTTGAG
>JBDRFJ010000159.1:0-29264 GCA_043818915.1 Pseudomonadota bacterium
GGTCAAGGCTCACAACCCGGATGAGTTGGTTGCCAAACTGGAAAAGTTGGAGGCCGAAAAACAAGAATTTCTCACTAAGCAAAAACGCATTGTTCAAGAAATCGCCCTGGCGACCAAAGAGCTGCAGTCGATTGGTGGCGAATCACTTGCCGTAGCCATAGCCGAAGAAGCGGAAGGCCTTGTGGGAAAGATTCAGGCGGATGTTGAATATTATGTCAAACTCAGGCTGGCTTCGGCCATATTAACCAAAGCCATGGAGCGCTACCGCCAAAGCAATCAAAGTCCTGTCTTATCCATCGCCAGTAACTATTTTAAAATAATGACGCAAGGGTCATTTGATGGACTGCAGGCTGATTTTGATGACAGGGGCGATCCGGTAATCAAGGCAAAACGACCGGACGGGAAAATGCTGACACTTGCCGAGATGAGTGATGGAAGCCGGGACCAGTTATTCCTGGCGCTAAGAATCGGGGGCTTGGCGAGGTATATCAAGGCCAACGGCCCAATGCCCTTTATCGTCGATGATGTGCTGGTGCATTTCGATGATGACAGGTCTGCTGCGGCCCTCACGGCTCTCGGCGAGCTGGCTAAAGAGACGCAGGTTGTTTTCTTTACGCATCACAAACATCTCATCAGTTTGGCTGAATCATCTGTTTCTGGTAAAATATTACGTGTTCATACGCTTTGATTGAATCGAACTCCCTGAACATCGGGCCAGACATGAATCAAAGTAGCCATGAAATATTCGAAATGTATTAAAAAAAGATATGCGTCTTTTGATAATGGCAGAAAAAGAATAGGTGCTGGTTTTGAAAGAAACGAACTGCCCGGACCCGTTCCGGGTGGCAGCGTTAAATGTTTACCGCGATATTGTTAGGGGAAAACTAAAATGAATCCGAAACTGTCTTTGGTATCCTTTTGTTTGAAAAACTTCAAGGCCGTGCAGAACAGCAAAACCATAAAGTTTACACCGCTGACGGTTTTCATCGGCAACAATGGATCGGGAAAAAGCAGTATTGTTGAGGCGCTGGAAACGTTTCAATCAATCGTGTTAAACGGTCTGGATGAAGCCATGACTCCCTGGCATGGGTTTGAATATATCTGGAATAAGGCAAGAGAACATAAAACTATCAAAGGCAAGATTTCAAACCCCATGACATTTGTTTTTAGCGGCACATGTAAGAATGAAAAATTCAAATCCCACGTGGAAATAGTAGCAGATTCCAAGTTCAATAAGATCTATTTCCAGGATTACAAAGCCGCATATAGTTCCGGTGAATTAACCGAGATGCACAAGTTCATCTCTAACGGCGAAATCACAGATCCAGAATTGAAGTCGTTTGTAAATGGCTGGCAGTTCTTAAAACTTAATCCTTATTCAATGACAGAACCGTTACCACAGAAACGGTCCTACGGTGCCATTAAATTGAACCAAGACGGCTCCAATATTGCCGAATATCTTCAGTCCATCCGTGACCAGGACATTCAGGCCTTCAACGGCATTATCGAGGCGCTCAAGGTGGTTTTGCCTTTTGCGGAGGATCTTCAACCGGCAATCACATCCGAACTTGACCGGAAAGTTTACTTAATGATGTCTGAAGAAAATATTGCGGGCAAACTGCCGGGCTGGCTCCTTTCGACCGGAACTCTTAGAATTCTCGCCCTTTTGGCTCTGCTTCGGCATCCAACCCCGTCGCCCATGATTATTATTGAAGAAATCGAAAACGGGCTCGATCCTCGAACTATTCACCTGCTTGTCGATGAAATCCGGTATTTTGTTGAATCAGGTCGTGGCCAGGTTATTGTTACAACTCATTCACCTTATCTGCTTGACTTACTAAAACTGTCTCAGCTTGTTGTTGTGGAAAGAGACGCTTCTGGTTCGCCTGTATTCACAAGACTCGAGTCTGAAAAATCGCTTAAAGAATGGGCACAGAAATTCTCACCGGGAAAGCTGTACACCATGGGAAAGCTGAAGCGGAGCTAAGATATGAAGATCGGTTTCATTTTTGAGTGCGGTCCCGAAGGCCCGGACGTTCAGGTTTGTCGCTATCTGGTTCAAATGCTTGATCCGGCGATTGAATTTGTTCCAAGCACACTGGACAACAAGAAAAAACTGGTTGAAGATTGCGGTACTGTAGCTAAAGCCTTGTTGGATGAGTGCAAAAAAGTCATCATAGTATGGGATCTTTATCCGGCCTGGCGTGAAAGAGGCATGCGACCCTGTCGGCATGAAGACCGCCAAGCCATTTTTCGGTCTTTGCAAGCTGAAAATGTAGATTTAAACAAAGTTTTTCTGGTTTGCATTCAGGAAGAACTCGAAGCATGGCTGCTTGCGGATCATCGAGCGGTAATAGCCATGCTCGAACCGTTTAAGCATCCCCATCAAGTGGGCCGGATTTCAAGATTCTCAAACCCCGACAGAATCCAGAACCCCAAAAAAAGACTTACCAAAATATTCACCCGGGAGCTTGGTCGCCGCTATGTGGATTACCAGCATGCAATTAAGCTTGCCATGGAAATTTTAGATTTCAACAAAATCAGGCGGTCAGACTCTTTCAGAAGATTCGCCTTAAAAGTTGCAGGTGTAGGGTTGTAACCTTTGAAGATGGCTTCGTAAAAAGTCATCTTTATCCGTTCACCTGTTTTTTTTATCCATCAAATCCTGTCTAATAAAAATGGGAGACACACTATGACAGAGTACATCCAGGTAACCACAACAACCGAGACAAAAGAAGACGCCCAAAAAATCGCACATTCTATTGTGGGGAAAAGGCTGGCGGCCTGCGTTCAGGTAATCGGCCCCATGACAAGTGTCTACTGGTGGAAAGAGAAGATAGAAGAAGCGCAGGAATGGCTCTGTGTCATGAAAAGCAGCCGATCACTTTACGCAAAGCTTGAAAAAGCAATCCGGGAAGTCCATACGTATGAGGTGCCGGAAATAATAAGCGTTCCTATTGAAGGTGGGAGTGAGAGTTACTTGGAATGGCTGGATAAGGAGTTGACTACTCAACCACCTGAAACTACTTAGCTGATACTTACAGGCGCCTGCCTGATTCTTCGCAGATCTTTTCAAGCAAACTGTAAGAAGGACCTGTTTGACTAATATATTCTTTTAATTCTTCCGCATAAGCCCCGATTTTCGCAAGCGCGTCTCTTTGCACAAGGATAACCTTCTCCCATTCTTTTTGTGCCCTAAAAAAATGATCAATTTTTGTATCCAAGGACTTTAACAATTTATGGCGTTCATCCTCAGCAAGATCGTGTTTATTTTCCAATAAATTTAATATTTCATTATGAAGGGTTTTGTAAATTGGGATGGTATTCCCCGGGTTAATGAAACTCTTGTACTCCAATATTCTGTCGACCTTTTCTTTTAACTCTGTGATTAAAAAGGGCTTTATGATATAATCAAATGCACTGAGCCTCATCGCCTCTATCGCGGTTTCTATTGTCGCATATCCGGTCATAATTAAAACCTCGGCGGTCGGCATATGCTTTTTCGCATATTTTAAAACATTCATCCCGCCTTCTTGACTGCCATCTATATCATCAGGCATGTTCTTGTCTGTTATAATAATATCGTATTCTGTAGATTCCATTAACTCCGTTGCGAGTTTCACACTATCAGCCATATTACTACTATAACCAAACTTTTCCAAGGCAGCAGCGATCATATTGCGCACATCGTCTTCATCATCAACGACTAATATTTTTATTTCCATTTTTTGTCCACTCCTTTCACATCCTTTTCAGGAACTCTATCATCAACCGTATCCCTGTGCCCGTACCGTTTTTTGGAATGTAGTGCCGTTCCTTTTCAAGCCATGACACCCCTGCGATGTCAAGGTGGAGCCATGGGGTCCCCTCAACGAACTTTTCCAAGAATGCTGCCGCGGTGATCGAACCCGCGGGCCTTCCGCCCAGGTTCTTGATATCCGCAATATCTGATTTTAAGAGTTCCCGGTATTCGTCGTAAATCGGCAGCCTCCACACTCTTTCATATGTTGCTTCTCCCGCCTTATAGATTGTTTCATATATCTTGTCATCATTGGTCATGGCGCCGATCACCACATCGCCGAAGGTGATCAGTATTGCGCCGGTAAGGGTAGCAAAATCGATAATTCTGGCCGGTTTGATCTTTTGTACGATATACGTTATGGCATCTGCCAGGATAAGACGCCCTTCAGCATCGGTGCTTCCGATTTCCACGGTCTTGCCTGACATGGACGGATAAATGTCACCCGGTTTGTACGCACGGCTTCCAATCATATTTTCAGTCGCGGGGATCACCCCCACGAGATTCTTTTTCAACTTCAGTCGTGCGGCTCCTTTTATTGTGCCGAGCGTCACCGCCGCGCCGGACATGTCTTCTCGCATGGTTTCGATAAATTTGGTCGGTTTCAGATTATACCCGCCTGAGTCAAAGGTAAGTCCTTTCCCTAATATCACGGTCTTATCTTTGCTCTTGGGATCCCCCTTATATTCCAGTACAATGAAGCGCGGCTCCAGATTCGACCCTCGGTTCACTGCAAGCAGGAGCCCCATACCGAGTTTTTCGATCTTTTTTTTATCGAAGACTGTACATTTTAATCCGTGTTCTTTTGCAATAGTCTTTGCCTGATGCGCCAAATATTCCGGACAGACCAGATCTGCCGTGTCGTTTTGAAGATCGCGGGCATATTTTACAGCATCCGCAATGACCAGTTTTTCGCGCACCGTCTCTTTGACACCTTTTGAGAGATTGCCGACAAAGGTGATCGATTTTAAGGGCTGATATTTATCTTCTTCCTTTTCAGGAGTCATGTACTTATCAAAAACATAATCGGCCAGGGAGAGGCCCTCTGCAACCGCACCGGCAATTTCTGCAGGACTTAGTCGCTTGCCTCGGCTGATCTCGTCGCAGGCTATTTCCGGAACAACTACTGAAGCAGTGTCGATCTTCATTGTTACGAGTTTCTTAGCAACTGCTGCATAAGCCTGTCTGATCGGTTCTGTATTAAGTTCTTCTTTCTTGCCTAAACCGACAAGAAAGATCCTTTTGGGGACATCCTCTCTATCGGGATAAAAAAGAGAGACTTCCCCCTTTTTGCCTTTTGTGTCTTTTAAAGCAAGAGCGGGTTTTATTACTCTCTTTAATTTTACATCTGTTTCTATCTCTTTTGCTCCCTCAATAAAAGGAAGAACTAACGTGTCGGCTTTCAGCGCACGCTCCAGTTTGGTAAATTTTACTTCCATATCTCTCCTCGTCATTGTTCAGAAAACAGAGAATAGAAGTCAGAGAATAGAGGTCAGAGAATAGATATTAGATGTTCTTCTGTCTTCTGTCATCTGTCTTCTGTTCTCTGTCTGTATGTTCTCTGTCATCTGTCTTCTGTCTTCTGTTCTCTGCCTTCTGCCCTCTATCATCTAACACGACAACAAAGCACATCAATCCCCTTTTTCCCCTCTCTTTCAACCCTCTCAACAAAACCTTCCACATGCTTTGTTAGGGAATCCTTGCCTTCTTCGACAGCGATACCGGCATTGCTGGAAATTTCAAAAACCGCGCTTTCAGTAGTTATCAAATCCTCATCGATTTTTATATCTCCCATACCAGTAACATTTGTATACCATAAAAGATCGGACAGATCATTCTCTTCCTCCCGGCGATAATTGTCGATCTCCTCGGCAAGCTCGGCATCTATCCCCTCGGCAAGAGCTTCGAGGATTAGGCGATCTGCTGTATTTATGTTAATTTCGCCCTTGCCATATGGAGTCAGGTACTCGACAATCTTGTTAAATGTTTTTTGTTCAATATCCTTGAATCCTCTTACCTTACGAAGCGATGCGATGGTTTCTACCGGCCCGTTATTACATCTATATGGAGGATCTTGGGATTGATAGTAAGAATCTTCCGCGCCCTCCAGGCCGGTCGGTTCATCATCTTTATCGATCCAATCTTTGATAGAATCTACCATAGCAGTCACTGTTTCCGCGTCAAGATCAAATTCGGGAAGACTTAGAAACCGCCTAAGCAAATCTTTTTGTATTGTCACAACATTGTTATTTTTATCTACCAAACTATTAATCTGTATCTTCCCGGAACTATCAGAGATATTCACCGCAATACGAATACCTTCGAAGCCTTCAAGGTTAGATGCCCCTGCCGACATTAAAGCGATATTTGCCCAGTCTTCTTGCAGGGTGTCATACTCATTATCCTCAGCATCTTCTGCCAATCCCGCCAAGGCACAGTTAAAACCCGATTTAGCAACATAACGGAGGGTGATCCCGTCGCGCACATTTGCGGCAGCGGTAAAATCAGCGCGCATACCGCTGTTAAAGTCAAGGGCCACAACAACAATGATTGCGATGACCATCAGGACCAATATCAGGGCAACACCTCGGTTGTTAATAAAGTATTTGTTCACTTTTAATATTAATTTTTGATTCTTAATTATTCCTGCCTCCCGATACCGGCGGGTATTGCCACACCGGTCGCAAAGAGATACGGGGCTTCCCGATCAGAGGGGTTCAAAAACGATAAACGTACTGTAACCATAGCGGGCACTTTAAACTCCTCAGATCCGGAGTCCCAGTGGTCATAGGAGGTCTCTTTAGCATCATAGTACGTAAATTCAACGTTAGTCAGCTCTTCACATAAAACAGGGCCCTCTGATATCTCGCTTTCCAGATCACTATCCGGGTCGGGTTGATCGCTCCGGCAGAGGGCAAAGTCTCCGTTGTTATCTCCTTCTTTAATATAGTATGCGATCTTTGCAATAGTGGCTTCTTCCGGTCCTTCGTGAAACGAGAGGTGCGCCATGGAGGTAAATACAATGTTGTCAAAGGTCTTATCGCCCACCTGCCCCTCTGTCGTGATAAGCCCGTAACGAGAACGAGCCTTCTCTTTCTCCTCGTCTGTTGCACCGGCAGGGATATAAGGGATATAGAGAGACTCCAGATCTTCCACGATTCTTTCCATGGCAATACGCGCCATGGCATAGACCTTCGCCTCTCTCGTAGTACTCTCTACAATACTGAATGTTCCGGAATATGCCGCATATATGGTTGAAACGACAATGCTGAGAATGAAAACCGCGATCAGGATTTCCAGCAACGTGAAGCCCGACTTGTTTTGCCCTTCCTTTTTATTCATTCTCTTTCGCATACTTATAAAATATAACCCGCCGTTCACGGGCAAAACTTCCTTTTTGCCAGGTGACAATTAGCTTTACTTTTGTCAGGTACTTCAGTTCGGTATCCGATGTGGATACTTCCCACCTATAGTTTGAGAAATCCTCACCAAAGTCTCCATATGTTCCTTCAACTCCCATGCTTTCAATTTCAGCCATTTTACTTTGCGCCAAAAATGATGCCGTGGTTGCCAAACGGGCTTCATTTGCGATGGAGATGCTCTGTGCCTGGGATCTAAAAACTGCTACTAAAGCTATGGCCAATATTGCCATTGCTACCATAACCTCAAGGAGGGTAAAACCGTTATGGTGGGAATATTGTCTCATTCTATATACTGATTTTCAATCTTCACCTTAGGAAGAAACGAAGGGAGGAAAAGGGTATACACGTTCTCGCTTCTATCGCCAAGATGAATCAGTGATTCTTCCACATATCCCCTTGGAGAAAAACGTATAGCAGTGCTACCAACCATGACCTTGCCGGACGGGGAAGCAACATCTATGAGATCAACTCCTGATGGGAGACTTATGCGGGTTACGTCCTCAATTTCTTTGTCATTCATATTTGAGGATGTAACCCAGTAGCTCTCGGAATCCAAATCGAAATTTAACCTAAGCTCCTGATGTTCGCGAACGGCGTCACTCCTTAATTGCTCGATTGTGCCGGTCAGCCTGCGCACCGCGGATTTTAAATTGCTCGAAAAAAATGTCTCTCTAAGTTTGGGGACGGAAATAGTCAGAAAAAGACCTATTAGAACCACAACAGCCACGAGCTCAATCAGGGTATAACCTTTATTACTCGATTTCCCAGCTATTGATATCCGCATCCCTTCCTTCTCCTCCCTCCTGACCGTCGGCGCCGTACGAAGAGAGATCGTAATCGTCATATACGCCTGGCGATAGATAAACGAATTCATTTTCCCATGGATCCTTGGGTACTCGACCTTTTTCAAGGTACCCGCCTTCGCGCCATTTTTTTGGGAGTACGCCGACTGAAGGAGGCTCCACCAACGCCTGCAGCCCCTGCTCTGTGGAGGGATATACCCCGTTATCGAGCTTATACATTTTTAAGGCTGTCTCCATGCTTTCGATTTGCAGTTTCGCCTTTGTTCGCCGGGCTTCTTCCGGGGTCCCCATGATTCGGGGAATAATCAGTCCGGCCAAAATCCCCAAAATGATAATTACCGCCATCAATTCGATCAGTGTGAAACCACGGCTGTTTAAAATATATCTTTTCATCGGTTTCCTCCATAAAATGATCGCTTCGCTTGAGGAGCGGTCCTTCGGACCTTGAGGGCCGCTGCGCTTAAGGCTTGAGGCAAAGGGCTTTAACTTCTATCCTCGAGCGTAGCGCTCCTTAAGTGAAACGTTCCTTAAGGCCGTAAGGCCGATCCTCAAGCGTAGCGCTCCTTAAGCCCGCATCGCGGGCTTATCTTATCAGTTGGCTCATTTCAAAAATCGGCAGGAGTATTGCAACAACCACAAATCCAACAACTGCCGCCATTAGCAGAATCATTACAGGTTCCAACAGGGAAGTCATCGCCACAATACTCGATTCCACTTCGTTCTCATATGCAGCGGAGATATTAAAAAGCATCTGCTCCAACTCTCCACTCTGCTCTCCAACCGATATCATTTGCACCACAATGGGTGGAAATACTTCATCTTGTGCCAGGGATGAGGCAAGATCTCTTCCTTCACTGACATCTTCCCGAGCCCTTTCTATAATGTCCGAGATTACTACATTATTGACTATATTCTGGACAATCTCAAGCGCCGACAAAAGCGGCACGCCGTTCTGAAGAAGAGATCCCAGGGTTTGGCCGAAATGTGTCACAACGATTTTTAGCTTCAAGACACCAAAAAGCGGAAGTTTAAGCATAAACCGGTCTCTCAGCATCCTCCCCTTCCCTCTCTTTGTGTATCTGGCAAGAACAATCAGTCCCCCTATAAAAAAAAGAGTCAGTATCCACCAAAACGATTGTAAAAAATCACTGATCGAGATTAAAATAATTGTCGGCACGGGAAGGGCCTGCTTCATCTCTGAAAAGACCTGTGTGACCTTGGGCACAACGAACGTCATCAAAAAGAATAGGACCAAGCTACCTATAACAAACATAAAGACAGGATAGGCAAGAGCTGCTCTGATTTTCCCCCTAAGCGCCTGTTGTTTTTCCCTCAACTCTGCCAATCGGTTGAGAACCACGTCAAGCGCTCCGGAAGCCTCGCCGGCCCTTACTATGTTTATATAAAACGGAGAAAATATTCTCGGATAACGAGACAATGCTGCTGCTAAGCTTTGTCCTTCATTGACATCTTCTTTGATCCTGACAATAATTTTCTTCAACGATTGTTTGGTCGTCTGCTGAATCAATCCGTTCAGAGACGCGACTAAAGGGAGACCTGCGCCAATTAGGATGCCAAGTTGTCGAGTCATTACCGTAACATCGTCTGTTGTTACCCTCTTAAATAATCCGGCGAGATCAATCTTGTGTCGTGTGGAGATCCGACTTTGAACCTGTGCCTCCTTTACCTCCACAGGGAATAGTCCGGAACCCCTTAACTTTTGTCGCGCAGCAACAATACTGTCGGCATCTGTGATACCACTCCTGTTTCTGCCCCGATCATCAAGAGCTGTATATTCATAAACAGGCATAAATTATAACTTTTAAGAAGATGTTTTGGGGTTAAAGTAAAAACTCAATCTACTGAAAAAATAATAAATTCGAATATGGGAATAAATCCGAATATCGAAATTCGAAATTCGAAACAAATTCAAATGACCAAAATACAAAATTATAAACCGCGTGCCGCGTGAGGTACAGTGAATGACGATCTCTATCCTGTTTTGAAAATTTGATATTTGAGTTTCGGATTTGTTGAGCGCTGACGCTTCACTTCGTGCCGGATTTCGTTATTCGGGTTTCGAATTTCATGAGCCAGGACAGGCACGGCAATTTTTCAAATCTCTTGTAATTCACAATCCCTAAATTCCCCAATTCCTATATTTATTCTTTACGTTCTATAATCAGCATTTATCTTAACATAATCAATAGAAAGGTCGCAGGTTAATAGTTGTGCTTTTTCTTCACCTGAATTCAAATCAATGGTAATAGTAAACTGATCGGACTTTAGCACTTTTGTAGCAGCGGTCTCGGCCTCGTCACCCATGCCGATTCCGGACTTTACCATGCATATATCATCAAAATAGATATCTATCGCATCCGGGTTGATAATAACCCCTGCTCGGCCCACTGCCGCCATTATCCGGCCCCAGTTGGCATCCTCTCCAAAAATAGCGGTCTTGACCAGGCTGGAGTTGGCCACTGTCTCAGCCACTCCTTTTGCCTCATCGGCGGTACGACCGCCTTTAACAAGAACTGTTACAAGTTTGGTTGCCCCCTCGCCGTCTTTTACGATCATACGAGCAAGTTGCATTAAGAGATCATCAAGGATACCCTGGAATATCCCGAGAACCATATCATCTTCAAGGGAAATTCCGGAAAGGCCGTTCGCCAGCAACAACACCGTATCATTGGTACTGGTATCTCCGTCAACTGTTATGATATTAAACGATTTGTCCACTGCCGTTTTTAATGATTCCTGCAGGATATTATAGGATGCACTAATATCGGTACAGATAAAGCATAGCATGGTTGCCATGTCCGGACGAATCATGCCCGCGCCCTTGGCCATGGCTGTAACAGTAAACTCCTTCCCCGATATAGTACCTTTTTTCGAGATTATCTTAGGAACCCTGTCCGTGGTCATAATTGCTTCAGCCACATCCGGAAGGCCAGATGGGGTTAGATGTTGAAGGATTCGAGGGATGGCATTTTCAATCTTTGAGATGTCTAAAGTCTTTCCGATAACTCCGGTGGAAGCAACCATCACCAGGGACTCATCTATTTGCAGGGCTCTCCCTGTAGCTAAGGCCATTGCTTCGGCATCCCTCATACCCTGTATTCCGGTACATGCATTGGCATTACCGCTATTTGCCACAATAGCCTGACATTTACCCGAATCTATCCGTCCTATATCAAAAAGCACTGGTGCTGCCTTTACACGGTTTCGGGTAAAGACCCCCGCAACAGTTGCAGGAACCGTGGAAAAGATTATCCCAAGATCTTTTGCCCCGTCTTTTTTTAAACCGGCCGGCCCGGCAGCAGCCAAAAAACCCGGCACCTGTAAATCCTCCACAGTTAAGTTCTCCCGCAACATTTTTTATATTTTTTCCCACTTCCGCATGGACACGGCTCGTTCCTACCCACCTTTTTCCCCTCCCGCTTCACGGGTTGCTTGGCGGAAGGCTCACCATGTGAAAACGTCATGCTCTGTTCTTTGGGCTTCTGCATACTGTCAATCTCTTCCGGGCGGACGACCTGTATCTTAAAAAGTGTACCAACAGTGGCTTCTTTAATCCGCTCCACCATTGCCTGAAACATCATAAAGCCTTCCTGTTTGTACTCAAGCAGTGGATCCCTCTGACCATATCCTCGTAGCCCGATCCCCTCTTTTAGATGATCCATGGCAAGAAGGTGGTCCTTCCAGGCACTGTCCACTGTCTGCAACATAATCATCCGCTCGAGGGAGCGAGCTGTGTCCGCACCGATATACTCTTCTTTCTCGTTATACCGATTAAGGGCCTCTTTAATGATATATTCTTGCAGCCCTTCACGCGTAAGGCCATCTAAAAGAGATCCATTCAGTTCGATCTTAAAAGCAAACTTGTCCCGAACAGCGGTCCCGAGCCCTTTTAGGTCCCAATCCTCCGGAAGGCGCTTTTCGTCGGCGAACTCACCCGAGATCGTCTCTGCCACCTCCCTTATCATCTCTTCAATCAGTTGATAAATACTATCTTCCGTCAAGGCCTCACGGCGATAATTATAGATGACCTCGCGTTGTTGATTCATGACATCGTCATACTCGAGTAGATGCTTGCGAATATCAAAGTTGTGGCCCTCGACCTTGCGTTGGGCGTTCTCAATCGCCTTGCTTATCAGTCCATGTTCGATCGGCTCACCTTCTTCAACCCCGAGTCTGTCCATAATAGAAGAAATCCGCTCACCCCCAAATATACGAAGGAGGTCATCTTCAAGTGCAAGATAAAATCGGGAAGAGCCGGGATCCCCCTGACGACCGGATCTACCCCGGAGTTGGTTGTCAATACGCCGGCTTTCGTGCCTCTCCGTACCGATTATGCGAAGTCCGCCAAGCTCTTTGACACCCTCGCCTAACACTATATCCGTACCGCGTCCTGCCATATTGGTGGATAGGGTAATCGTACCCATCTGGCCTGCTTTTGCTATAACTTCCGCCTCTTTTTCATGGTTTTTTGCATTCAGAACGGAATGTTTGATCCCTGCTTTAGTGAGCATGAGGCTCAGTTTCTCTGATTTATCAATAGAAACCGTTCCCACAAGGACCGGCTGTCCCTTTTTATTCAGTTCCTTGATCTCTCTGGCTGCTGCTTTAAATTTCTCTTCCTCGGTTTTGTAAATTAAATCGGGGAAATCTTCACGAACCATGGGAAGATTTGTCGGAATAACTGCTACATCCAGATCATAAATCTTTTTAAATTCAGCCGCTTCCGTGTCGGCGGTACCTGTCATTCCAGCCAGCTTTTCATACATTCGGAAGTAATTCTGGAAGGTTACCGAGGCTAAGGTCTGATTCTCATTCTCGACTTTGACGTTTTCCTTTGCTTCAAGAGCCTGGTGCAATCCTTCACTATAACGCCTGCCAGGCATTAGCCTGCCGGTAAACTCGTCTACAATGATAACTTCACCATTTTTTACAATATAGTCTACATCGCGTTTAAAGAGAGAGTGGGCCTTGAGCGCCTGATTTAGGTGGTGTAGTATTTCGATATGTTTGGGCTCATAGAGGTTATCTACCTGTAAAATTTTTTCACAGCGTGCAATTCCTTCTTCTGTAAGGATCGCTGCACGCGCCTTCTCATCAATGGTATAATCACTATCACGTCGCAAACGAGGTATGACTGTATTCAGTTGATAGTACAAAGAAGTCGATTTCTCAGCGGGCCCGGAGATAATTAAGGGCGTCCTCGCCTCATCAATCAGTATGCTGTCCACCTCATCCACGATCGCATAATAATACTCCCTCTGCACCAGTTCCTCTTTTGAGAACTTCATGTTGTCACGCAAATAGTCAAAACCAAACTCGTTGTTCGTTCCATACGTGATATCAGCAGAGTATGCTTTTCTGCGTTCTTCCTCATCCAGGCCATGGACAACGTTACCGACAGACAGACCTAAAAAATTATATATAGCCCCCATCCATTCGGTATCTCTTTTGGCAAGGTAATCATTCACGGTTACTACATGAACTCCTTTACCGGTCAGGGCGTTTAAATAAACGGGAAGCGTAGCAGCCAAGGTCTTCCCCTCACCAGTCTTCATTTCCGCAATCTTGCCCTGATGAAGAACGATTCCTCCTATTAGCTGCACATCAAAATGGCGCATATTGAGAGTGCGTACAGATGCCTCACGGACGACCGCAAACGCCTCAGGGAGGATTTCATCAAGGGATGCGCCCTGTTCGAGACGTTCGCGTAATGTGGACGTCATGGCCTTTAAGTCATTATCGCTCAATTCCTTTATCTTAGGCTCGAGGGAATTAATTTGGTCAACAATTGGTTGTAATCTTTTAAGCTCTCGCTCGTTCTTGCTTCCGAATACTTTTTTGAGCAAATTTCCTATCATTTAATAACACGGTATCCTTTCATACAATCTTTGATGGTTTCGTAAGGAGTCTTGTTTCCCCTCCCTGGAGAGGGGCTTATAGAAAGAGGGAGATTTTAGACTTTTTACGAAACCGTCAAGGATTGCTACTTATATAACAGTTGTAAGGGTAATACACTCTTTGTTATTTTTCAATCTTTAAAAAAACGGATTGCGGATTCGGAATTGAGGAATTGAATACAGAAGACAGAGGATAGAGGACAGAAGACAGAGGATAGAGGATAGAGGATAGAGGAAAGTTTAAAAACAATTAGTCACTGCATACCGCATACTAATCAAGAATATACTTTTGTGGATTAATAGGAATACCGTTTATATTCACTTCATAATGAAGGTGCGGCCCGGTGCTTCGTCCGCTATTCCCTAACGAGGCAATTTTATCGCCACGTTTGACCCCGTCACCCCTTTTCACTGTACACTTTTCGAGATGTCCGTAACGCGTAACAACTCCATGGCCGTGATTGATAATAGCCATCAATCCGTAAGCGCCCTTTTTGCCGGCAAAGGTCACTACCCCGGAAGCGGGTGCGATAATAGGAGTGCCCGCTCGAGCGGCTATATCCAATCCCTTGTGAAATTCACGGCGTCCGGTAAAGGGTGAGGTCCGATATCCGAATCTCGAAGATATCCATCCGACAGTAGGTCGAATGGACGGCGTAGCAGCAAGTAAAGATCTTTGATTTTCCAAAGAAACAACAAGACCTTGGAAACTCTTCATCTGTAGATCAGAGGCCACCTTGAGATGTTCAAGTTGTTCGTGCATATCACGAACAAGGGCATTGTGTTTTTTTGTTAAAGGAAGGTCTGCGTCAAGGTCATCCGGAAGAGAACCACCAACCCCAAAAATAGCCTGTTTATCACTAGGCTTGTCTATATTGGCAATAATACGTATTTTTTCATCAAGCCTTTTTAATTTTAACATATCTTGTTTCAGGGTGTTGATTTCATCGGAAAAGGCCTGAATTTGAGAACGTTGTGTTTCGATTTCACCCTGAAGGAAGTCGCTGCCGGGGAGGAATATCTTCATCCGACAATAATCGCAAAAGATATAACACGTACCAATAGAAGCAATTATAAAGAAACAAACAGCAAAACGAAACCAAAGTTTGGAAAGTTTGAATTGCTTAACCCGAGATGTGCATTCAGGCATAATCAGGAACGTCCAATCCTTGCGTGCCACGGTTCAACCTCGTCCTTAAAAGTTCAACAAACTCAAGAAATTAAATAGAATATAGATCAATACACGAAACTTGTCAAGCAACTAAATATGGGCTGTTTGGACTCCCCATACTTATATATTTATCGGTCATATATCAATATTTATAAAGTATTTTTTTCAAAAGTATCTTATGAAACCTTTACAAAATATAACATTTTTGCACAGATCTCTTTTCAGCACAAGCAATTTCGGTACCATTGCCTTGACAAAACAAATATAATAATAATTATAGCATACTATGCTCAATCAAACAAAAAATTGTCCTATTTTGTATGATCATTCTTTTGCACAGTGTGAATACAAAATAGCACAAGAAATAATTTAACGCTCCCATAACATCGCTGTCTCATCGCAGTCTGGAAACTTTACGCATCTTATGCATTCAGCCCATATTTTTTGTGGCAGCTTAGATTTGTCTATAACCCGAAATCCGTGCCCCTCAAAAAATTTTTGTTGATATGTCAGGGTAAAAATCCGACCCCCTCCCAGTGACTTTGCATCTTCAAATGCGGCCTCTATTAATTGGGATCCAATCCCACGAGCTTGGTATTCTTCAACGACAGCAAGGGAACGTATCTCTAATAGATCTTCCCAACAAACATGTAGAGCACAGGTTGCAATTATATGACCATCCTCTGCTTCATAGACGTTGAAGTCTCTTAGATAGTCGTATAACTCGCTAATAGCGCGAGAAAGAAGTTGCCCTCTATCAGCATATGCTTTAAGAATGTTATATATTGGTTTTACGTCCCGAATGGTCGCCTTACGGATCATATTTTTCTCTATCGAGACACGAGACCTTTGAAAAACACGACATTTTTTTGTCAGGCACGGAAGGCAATCCCGCCAAGGCGGGATTAACCGGCGGTCCGCCTCCGGCGGATCGAGGATAGCGCTAACGCTTCACTCCGTGCAAAATTTGAAGCCTGACACCGCATCACGGAAAAATGGCAGTTTTTTCAAAGGTCTCACATGAGACAAGGTATGATGCCGGGGCCCAGAATCGAACTGGGGACACGCGGATTTTCAGTCCGCTGCTCTACCGACTGAGCTACCCCGGCAAACCTATTTTTTATAATGACTTGATTTGATTATTGAAATCTTGCTTTGTGCGCCACATTTCTGATTTTGCGATCTAATATTTTCAATCAGTTATGGTACCATGAACTATGTAACGGCTGGAAGGTTTTTAGCTAATTCCTGGCCTGGTGTCAAGAAATTTTATGGCTATTATTTTCTTATATATTTTCCTATATGATATAGAAACAACGACCTCAGGATCTAAGGCCACCGTATACATATTGTAAAATCGCTGCTACTGTAATTGCCGCGGTTTCGCCACGCAATATCCTCGGCCCTAAAGATACTTGTACATATCCACACTCTATCGCAGCTCTTATCTCTGCTGATGTAAATCCCCCCTCCGGGCCAATCACGCCAATAATTTTTTCTGCCTTTGGCATCCCATCTAAAAAGTGTTTCAGAGACGTATCCGGTCCGGAAACTCTATCCTGTCCAGTCTTGGTTTCAATACGGCCGCCATCTATATTCTCTGTGCAAAATATTATTTTAAGATCGTATTCTTCTGCTGACCGGATTATTTCATCAAAGGGACTGAGCGGTTTAATTTCAGGCGCCACACTCCGACCGCACTGTTTTAACGCCTCATGTGCAATCTTTGTCCACCGGTGATAACGAGATTCGGCTCGTCCGCTATCAAGTTTGGGAACAGAGCGCTGAGCCCAAAAAGGGATATAAGTTGTCACACCCAGTTCCGTAACCTTTTGAATTATCCAGTCCATCTTAGAGCCCTTAAGGCAGGCCTGAGCAATGGTGACACAAACTGGAGATTCCCTAATTACATGGGTTGAATTCAACATAGACAATGTTATATGCTGAGGTGAGATAGATACAATCTTGCACTCGTATTCCGTGCCCTCACCATCAAATATCATAATTCTGTCACCCGGTTCGAGTCGAAGCACATTACGGATATGCCTTACATCAGAACCGGTTAATGCAGGATTCCCAGATAAGATGGAATTCTTATTTAAAAAAAATCTTCTCATTTTTTTGCTGTATTATTAAGGTTACCCTTTACGAAATACTATTCTTTCAATTATAATAAATATTAAGTTTCTTCAAACCAATAATTGATGGCTTAGTCAAAAGTCTTCAATTACTATCGCTTAATAACTTGACCTTGAAGATATAACTGTGTAATGAACAATTATTAGCTTAGTTATCTTAGGGGAAAAAATCAATGGCACATATCATGGTAATAGATGATGAAGATCATATCAGGCATCTCTACAAAGAAGAGTTGACGGATAATGGCCACGAAGTAAGTCTTGCCGGAAATGCAAAAGAAGCCTTGGATCAAATAAGGACCAGCACCTTCGACCTGGCGATATTAGATATTAAACTCGGAGACACCAACGGGCTGGACCTCCTCCAGCACATCCGCCAACAGGCCCCTGAACTTCCCGTCATTCTGTGTACTGCTTATGATTCTTTTCAGGAGCATGCGAGGGCGGCTGCCGCCACGGATTATGTGGTAAAATCTTTTGACCTGACCAAGTTAAAAAAAACCATATCCAAAATCCTCAGCAAGACCGCAGATTAATGGAATTTAATATTCGTAAACAACTCGAAGAAAAAGAACGAGCCATCCTTTCCCCTTTTGCTGTTTTAAGTGTAAATACAAAAGGTCGCCTTGTACCGGAACCGCCTTGCAGTATCAGGACAGAGTTTCAGAGAGACAGGGACCGCATCGTACACTCCAAAGCATTTCGTCGTCTCAAACACAAGACACAGGTCTTTTTGTCTCCTACAGGCGATCACTACCGTACCCGCCTTACACATACGCTGGAAGTTGCCCAAATTGCCCGTACTATTGCCATCGCCCTTGGGCTGAACGAAGCATTGACCGAAGCCATCTCCTTAGGACATGACCTTGGTCATACTCCTTTCGGTCATGCCGGAGAAGCCGTTCTTAACAAAATATTCCCCGAAGGATTTGCACACAATGAACAAAGCCTGCGTGTCGTAGACAAACTGGAAAAAAACGGCAAGGGTCTGAACTTGACTGTCGAGGTCCGAGACGGAATACTAAAACACTCCAAAGGCAAAAAAGAACTCTTCCCTGAAGACACTGGAGACTTGGCCCAAACCATGGAAGGAAGAATGGTAAGAATTTCTGACATAATCACGTATGTAAATCACGATTTGGATGATGCCCTACGGGGTGGAGTGATTGTAATGGCCGATATTCCAAAGACGTGTCTTAGGGTAATAGGAGATACCCACTCAAAAAGAATCGACACCATGGTGAAAGATCTCATATTTAACACGCTCAAGGACCCTTCAAATATACGGATGAGCGACGACGTCCATGAAGCACTAATCATGCTTCGAGACTTTCTGTATGAACATGTCTATGATGTCAATGAAGTCCATGACGATTTCATCCGATCTAAAAAGATCGTTTTTGAATTATACAATGCCCTACTCACAAATGACACCCTGTTTAACAAGGAAATCGGAAAGAGAACCGAATCAAGAGAGCGGGATGTGTGCGATTTCATCGCCGGCATGACCGATAGATACGCCCTTTATCTATATGAAAAAATATTTCTTCCCAGGCCGTGGAAGATTTTTTGAAAGGAGAAAACCGTTTATGCGAATCAGATCCTTAATGATCAAAAACCCGATCACCATTTCAGAAGACGCGTCCATAAAGGACGCTCTCGACCTCATGAACAGTCATTCTATCCGCCACCTCCCTGTGGTAAACCACGAAAATAAGTTTATAGGGTTTGTTACCCTGACAGACCTGAAGCAGGCGTTTATACCATCCATGGTAACAGACCTGTTACTAAAAGATATCATGGTAAAGGATCCCATTATACTATCCCCGAACACTAATATTGAAACTGCTGCTCGAATTATCTATAAACACAAAATCGGTGGGATACCTGTGGTTGAAGACAACAAACTAGTCGGAATTATTACAATAACGGACATTCTTGAAGCATTCGTCAGCATGATGGGACTCCTGACCACTAGTTCTCGCGTAGATGTAGCGCTTGGCAGCAAGGCAGACGCCTTTAAAGAGGTCTCTCACATCATACAAGAAAATGGAGGTCAGATCATAAGTGTAGGGATGGCACCCCACAGAAAAGATGAAAATATATATTATTTCAGGTTGAAACCATGCGAGGTAGAACCTATTGCAGACTCGCTTGAGAAAAGCGGGTATCAGGTAATTAACCACGAATCGAGTTGATTTTTTTCATAAAATCAGAGGCTGATTTAAATTCTACTCGATTGCGCCAGTTGCCTCCCTTTTTGAAGCTGCTTCCGACGATCGCTCCATCTGAAAGGGGGAAAAGCTCACCGGCATTGCCCAGCGAAAGCCCGCTTCCGATCAGAACAGGGACAGAAACCGCTTTTTGTATCCGTTCTATATCGCTTACCGTTGGGGAGGAACCGGTCTTTAGCCCTGTAACGATCACCGCGTCACCACCGCAGCTTTCCACATCATGGGCCTGTTCTTCCAGGGATCGATCCGATAGAATATGGTGGCTTCCGTGCTTCACATGAAAGTCGCCGAAAATCATTATGTCATCCGCCTTTAGCGCTGCACGATATCGAAGCGCCTCAGGTCCTGCCGCCTCTATAATGCCGCTGTTCGATATATAGGCATTTGCCAGTTCAAAGGCACGAACCCACTTTGCACCCACTGCCGTGGCCACAGCCAACGCCTGACACACACCATTAATGTGACAATTGATACCAATGGGAATCTTGACCTTCTGTACAAGAACACTTGCTACTGCTGAAATCCCTGCTACGGTTTCCGGACCTATACGCTCGGGTTTCTGATACGGGAAATCCCATATATTTTCAATCTGAAGGCCGTCAACACCCGCCTCTTCAAGCATCAGCGCCTCCTCCTCTGCTTGCACGAAAACCCTCTTCATGCCTCCTGTCTCATAGCGCGGCGAACCCGGAAGAGGAAGGAGGTGCACCATTCCAATGATCGGTTTTTCTGTATTAAACAATTCTTTAAATTTTTTCATAATGACCTCAGTTAGCTTAGCCAAAACAGCCGGATAAATCTCGGATCCAGGTCATCTGTCCGAACCGACCGATACTCGCTTTCGAGTTCGTCAAACAGGGATTCAAAAATATTTGCAAGACGGTTTAATGTTACGATTTCGAGCTTGGAACCTCGAACCACCCAATCGGTAAAGGACGTTTTTATCTCCTCCTTTAAGGGTGCCATCTTTCCCCCAGCCATCCCCAAATTTCGAAAAAATGTTTTTAGTTCTTCCAGGGTAACAGGTCCCATCACGAGAGGTAGTCCCAATTCGTGACGTCCCCATAATGTGAGAAGGAGGCTCTTCCAGGTTAGATCATCTTGAACACCCTCTTTGGGTGGCAACCCATTTGCAAAAAGATTGTCAAAAAGCCGGTCCAGAATTTCGATCTGATCCAAAATTGTAGTGCAATGAGTAATATCGTCCATTGACTGAAATTCTCTATATTCTCTTTCTACGAGCCCCGCATAAAAAAGAGGACGTTTTTTTAGCAATCCTTTAAGAAGTCTCTCCCACGACTCGTCCCAGAAAGAGAGGTCCAATCCTGTCCCCTGAAACCAAGCATGTTTCAACCATTTTTCCACCCGCCATTTATGCTCAAGCACTCTGCCGTATCCGATCCGAAAGATACGGTTAAGGGGGTATTTTGCAAGAACTTGTACGCCATATGCTCGATCACCCTTAGTGAGTGTTTCAAGACCTATGGTCAGATATCCCCCTGCCTTTTGAATTGACTGTCTCAGGACCTCCCGGTCATCAAAACTCTGTACATCTGCCGACAGAATCTGATTGCATAGGCCGGCCAGTTCGGTTTGAAGTCTTTCCAGAGTGTCCGCGTTACCAATCTCTTTTAGATATGCCGCAAAGAGATTGTCTTCCTGGAGTAATGGAAGGGAATACGTAAGCGCGGGAACGGGGGAAGAGGGTTCCGCCTCTTTTATGGCCCTGCACTCTTTCCTCGCAATAGCCTGGGAGTCGAGATATTGATAAATCCCTATCGCCTCTTCAAAAGGAAGAAAACCCTTTTCGGCAAGACGTGTGCTCCGAAAACGGTACCCCTCTTCTTCCAATGCGTCAGGCAAGATCCCTCCCAGGTTCAGTAATATACGCTGATACAGTTCAAAATTGTACTCGGCAAGGCGACTGAGAAAGTTCTTCAAGAATTCTTGATATCGTTCATCAAGGATGCGAATATAAAAAACGTCGTCAAGTGTAAAAAAAGTATCTTCAAAATCAGAAGAGGTCTGATCCTCCTCCTTGATTCTTACTTCGATATTTCTGAAAAGATATAAATAAAGGACTTCCGACTCCTCGCGTAATCCCCAATTTAAAAAACGTTCAGTATCTGCTGAAAGCAAACGTCCGAACCAGGAATGAACCGAGTCCATATTTAAGCGGTCGCGATCCCATACCTGGAGATCGACTATATACCGCCACTGTTCATTAGATGCCATGGAAAGGATAGAAAGGGCATTTTCCGGGTCTAAGTCCTGAACAAGCCAATAAATATCTTCCTCGGAAAAGGATTGGACCAGAGCTGTAGGAGTAGGCGAATCAAGAATCATTTCAAAGGCCTTGTCCCCGCTTACAGATAGGATATCCTTCTTTAACTCCTGGTTTGATGATATCTTGGAAATAGAATTTTGTGTTTTCATAATATAAGTTAAGTGAGCTAAAGTGTGAAGTGCCTTCAATCCTTATCAAGCTGTAATCTCTCAACCAACTTTTTTACATCTTCCGTGTGATCACGATGAACCACAAGCGTCTTGTCCCCTGCACGCACTACGACTAAATTATCGACTCCCACAAGCGCTACAGTCTCTTTGTCGTCTTTGCAAAATACAATATTGCCCGAGGCATTTTGACACTTGATACAACCGCATGCTACATTGCCGGCCCCGTCGGGTGAAAGGAATTTTTCCAGAGTCAACCAACCCCCCACGTCACTCCATTCGAATTCGGCCCGAACGGTTCTAACGCGCTCACTCTTTTCCATTAAACCGAAGTCAATGGAAATCTTTGGAAGGACTTCGAATGCATTACGAATTGCCGGGTCCCACTCATCGGTTCCATCGACTTCTGCTAACGGAAGCAATGCCTTGGCATGATCAGGTAAATGTCGGTTGATCTCATTTAAAATCGTCTCTACAGTCCAGACAAACATTCCGCTGTTCCATAAAAATTGACCTGATGCCACATACGAACGAGCTGTTTCCAGGTCGGGTTTTTCTTTGAATCGTAGGAGTTGAAAGTGCTCAATTCCATCATCCGCCTTGATCATTTCCCCTTGTTCGAGATAACCGTATCCCGTAGCAGGAAATGTTGGAACAATGCCAAACGTGTATAAGTACCCCTCTTCAGTTGCTGCGCGAACCGCGGAAAGTAGTGTCCGCTGGAACGTCTCTATCGGATGGATCAAGTGGTCCGCGGTTAAAACCACCATGGTCGGATTGCCGAAACGGCTGCGACATAAGACCGCTCCCAGGGCAATCGCGGCCGCCGTATCTCTGGCTATCGGTTCTCCGATAATATTGGCCTCCGGGATTTCAGGAGCCTGCTCATGAATGATAGATATATATCGTTCATTAGTCAGTATCAGAATATGATCTGCCGAAACAAGGCCGGACACCCGATCAAAAGCCTGTTGGAGAAGAGTTCGTTCATAAAAGAGATTCATAAACTGCTTGGGGCACTTCTGGTCGCTCAGGGGCCAGAACCGGGTTCCGCCCCCTCCCGCCATGATAAGAACGACTATATTATCATTTTGCGCAACTCGATCTGTCACATAAACCTCCTTTTTTCGTTCCCTTACAACCTGGGATCAGCCAAAAAATTATAATACCACAATCTTATGTCAAGTGCCATACCTTTCCGGCCTACATTTTCGGCCTCCCCGGATCTAAGACTTGCCTTCGGCTAATACTTTTGCTAATATATCAAAATTTTGATACCCCCTATACTTATGGACGTCCCGGTTGCCCCGCGACCTACCCGGTGCGGCAAATAAACCCTATGATATTTATTTAATGGTGAAAACATGGAAAAAATGTTTAGCGGTCAAAAGACGGCAAAATTGGGCACTGCAAAGAGGCCCGCTGTTGTTAATGTGCAAACCGAAGAAAGATTGAAAGAAGTAGCATCAATATTTGAAGAAAACGGCTGGGAATATACAATCGGATTGGAACCGGATAAACCAGAGGATATTATCGAGTTAGAAATATTATTAAATCCACCAAAAACCAAGATAGCCGAAAAAAAAGTTGGACGCAATGAGCCCTGTCCATGTGGAAGCGGGAAGAAGTATAAAAAATGCTGTGGCCAATAAGCGAGACTGGAAAATCTTACTGAAGAGGAACCCTTGATAGTCTTATGACTGTGTCAAATATTTACTCGGATATACCAAAAGAACTTCCCGATGAATTGCTTGAGGAGATTATCCAGAGCAGTTCATTCAAGCTTGAGCGAATAATATCTAAGGGCCATTCAACCCCAAAGGAGAAGTGGTATGACCAAGGCAAAGACGAGTGGGTTATTCTCCTTAAAGGAAGCGCGGGATTACTAATTGAAGGTGAAAATGAAATTGTTTACTTGAAACCGGGAGATTATATACATCTACCGGCTCATTTGAGGCATCGCGTGGAGTGGACCGCCCCCGGGGAAGAAACCGTATGGCTTGCGTTGCATTATCAAGCCTAACAAGGGGAAAGAGAGAATGATAACAGACAAGCCCCCCATTGAACAGTTCACCGACGGCAGAAAGCCGATCGGGGAAGGTACGTTCAGATTCGGTTGTTACCCCGGCGTGAAGTGTTTTACACTATGCTGCAGGGATGTGGACATGTACCTTTATCCCTATGATATTATCCGCATGAAAAACCGCCTCGGAATCTCTTCGGATCAGTTTCTTGAGCAATACACATTTAACGGATTCAGAGACAATCCTAACTTCCCCAGTTTTATGCTGAAAATGTCAGACGACGAAGCAAAATCGTGTCCCTTTCTGTCCTCCGAAGGTTGTACCATATACGAGGACAGGCCCTCCTCATGCCGGACCTACCCTCTTGAACGGGCCGTGGCAAGAGATAGCGACGAAAAGGTGCGCAAGGTCTTCTACTTTATTGCCAACCATCCTTACTGCCTCGGCCATAAAGAACCTCGTGATTGGACAGTCAAGGAATGGAGGGATGATCAGGAAGTAGAATTATACGATAAAATTAACGACCTCTGGGTAGATATTGACACCATATTCCGGGGAAACCCCTGGGGCTCTGAAGGAATAAACAGTCCTAAACTCAAGATGGCGCTTATGGCCTGTTTTAATGTGGACGCGTTTAAAACATTTCTTTTTCAGACTACGTTTTTGTCGCGGTTTGATGTTCCGGAAGCAAGGATTGAACAGACAAAGGAATCGGACGTGGAACTTATGAAATTAGGATTTGATTGGGTAAAATTTTTCCTCACCGGTACAGGCCCCTTAACCCTAAGAGGGGACTAAGAAGGAAAGTGGTCAAGTTAGTCTTTATGCAAGTTCGTGCGTGCGGAAGCCTTTTGATATACTCTGAGGTATTCTTCAGCCGATCGCTCCCATGAAAAATCCGCTTTCATCCCATTTTTGACGATTCGCGTCCATACCTTTTTATTTTGAAACAGCTCCAAAGCATTTTTTATCGTTCCCAAAAACGATGACGCATTATAATCGAAAAATTTAAATCCGGTCCCTTCTCCGGTTTCAGGCACGAATTCCTGTATAGTGTCTGACAGGCCTCCGGTATCGCGCACGATAGGCACAGCACCGTATCGCAGGGCATACATTTGTGTTAGACCGCACGGTTCATATCGCGAAGGCATCAAAAACATATCCGCCCCTCCCATGATCTTATGAGCGAGCTGGTTATTGTAACCAATTATAATTCCGGCCTTCCCGATCTGTTCCCTTCTTACTGCGCCAAACATTTGGTTATATTTGCGCTCTCCTTCCCCCAGCAGAATAAACCCTACATCCATCCGCATAAGTTCGTTTAGGATTTCTCCTAAAAGATCGCACCCTTTCTGCTCGGTCAGCCGGCTGATTACGGCAAGAAGCGGTTTCTTTACATATGAAGGGTCCATATGCAATGCATTGACCAGATCTTGCTTGCACGTTTTTTTACCTGCAAGATAGGATTCGCTGTAATTCTTTGCGATAAGGGGATCGACGGCCGGATCCCACACAGAATATTCTACACCGTTTAAGATACCATAAAGATCATCGCGACGGTTTCGGAGAATGTCGTCAAGACCGAAACCGAATTCAGACGTTTGGATTTCCTGGCTGTAGCGCCTGCTCACGGTGGTAATTGCGTCGGCAAAGAGAATCCCGCCTTTCAAGAAATTGATATTTCCCCAGAACTCGACCCCCCCCGGCGTGTACAATTCATTCGGAAGGCCGGTCACTGGAAACTCCTCAGGAGGGTAAATCCCCTGATATGCCAGGTTGTGTATAGTCAGGACAGACGCAGTCCTTTTAAATAATGGCTCACCCTTGTAAAGAGATTTAAGATAGACAGGCGCTAATGCAGTATGCCAATCATTGCAGTGAATGATATCGGGAACAAATCCGGATTTGAGACAAAATTCCAACGCGCCTTTGCAGAGATAGACAAACCGTTCCACATTATCAAAGTAATCGCCGTTGTGTGTTCCATAAAGCTGGTTACGATCATAAAATTCTTCTTTGTTGAAAAGATAGACCGGAACTTTTTTATTCAGATATGTACAATATACATCGTCAGTAAGGCGCAATCTTCCTACCTGGACGTTAATCCCCTTCATAAAAAGCTCGATGTCAAAATTCCCCTCTTTGATGTGCCGATAAAAAGGGGTTGCGATCCTGATATCACAGCCGAGTTTATGAAGGGCTATCGGTAAAGACCCTGCCACATCAGCCAACCCTCCTGTCTTTGCAAGAGGGTCTACTTCAGATGCCAAAAAAAGTATCTTCAAATGTCTCTCTTTTCAAATCAGCCTTCACGGCCAAGATTCCCATAATTATTAAAAATATCATGCTACCGCAAAAATTGTCAAAAACAAAATGAAAAAGCGGCCCATCCAAAGCCGTTGTCAAACCGCGTTGATTCTGTTATCGTTCTATTATGATTACGCCTCCATTTCAATTACCTGACTTGATCCTTGCGTCGGCATCACCCCGCAGACGGGATTTGTTGAATAAGGTGGGCCTGACATTTTCCGTAGTTCCAAGCGAAATTGATGAGGCAACTGTTTCTACAGAATCCCCGGCAGGATATGTTCAAAAACTCTCAGAGGCAAAGGCCGCCGATGTTGCGCAACGCTATCCAAAGAGTTGGATACTCGGCGCCGATACAATTGTTTTCATCAACGGCAATATCCTCGGCAAGCCGACAAACTCTGATGAGGCCCTAAGAATGCTGCGGCAATTAAGCGGCGCCACGCATAAGGTTTTGACCGGATACTGCTTGATGAGCCGCGCGCACAACCGGTCTTTTTCTGAAACAATAGAGACTGAGGTTGAATTTAAAGACCTCGCAGAGCGCGAAATCGAGTGGTATATTGAGACAGGTGAGCCTTTTGACAAGGCAGGGGGATACGCAATACAAGGGACCGGCGCCTTTTTGGTCAAGCGTATTTCAGGGTCATTTACCAATGTTGTTGGTCTCCCACTTTGTGAGGTTATTGAGACCTTTAAGAAGGCAACCCAGTAACGAGCAACCAGCAACCAGTAACCAGCAACCAGCAACCAGTAACCAGTAACCAGTAACCAGAATGCCTAACAACATTAACAACAATCTGAATAATATCAAAAAAAGAATAGAAGACGCCGCCCTCCGGGCAAAGCGTGATCCAAAAACGATCCGTCTGATAGCTGTAAGCAAGACCGTTCCCTTAGACCTCATTCGGGAAGCCGTTGCAGCAGGGCATTCTCTGTTCGGCGAAAATTACATCCAGGAAGCCCGGTCCAAGATTGAATCGATCGGGCATAATAATATCTCCTGGCATTTTCTCGGCCATCTGCAGACGAACAAGGCAAAGTACGCGGTGCGGCTGTTTGATATGATCCACTCCGTAGACAGTATCAATTTGGCCCGAGAATTAGACAAACGCGCTAAAAAGGAGAACAGGGTTCTACCGATCCTGGTCCAGGTCAATATAGCTGAAGAAGCTACTAAATTCGGCGCCGCCACAGATGAAGTCATTTCTCTGGTCCGAAAGATCGCACCCCTTGAAAATCTTTCTGTCCGTGGCCTGATGACCATGCCCCCTTACTTCAACGAGCCGGAAAAGGTCCGTCCTTATTTCAGAGAATTGAAAAACCTTCAGGCAAGGATACAGGAGGAAGGAATACCTGCTGTTCGGATGGAAGAGCTTTCCATGGGGATGACCGGCGATTTTGAGACAGCCATCGAAGAAGGAGCCACCATGGTCCGGATCGGAACAGCGATCTTTGGGGCGCGAACATGTTGCCTCCAAAAAGTGGGGAAGCGATAATAATTTTGAGGCGTGGAACGACCGGTTGCGAGTTACGAGTTACGGGTTTTTTTGAACACGGAACTCGCAACCCGCAACTCGTAACCCGCAACGCGCAACCCGCAACGCGCAACCCGTAACCCGCAACCCGTAACTCGCAACTCGTAACCCGTAACCCGTAACTCGCAACATTACGTTTTATACGTCCGTGAAACAAAATCTGCACAACTTTTTATCGGCTCTATAACCAATGAAAGTCCTACTCCACATATGTTGCGCTCCGTGCACTATCTATTCTTTAAAGACGCTTCGTTCCGAGTCGTTTGATGTGGTTGGTTTCTTTTACAACCACAACATCCACCCCTATCAGGAGTATCTCCGCAGGTTGGATACATTAAAAACCTACGCGGATCAGGTCAAATTGAAAATTATTTACCAGGATGAATATGATCTGGAGACCTTTCTTCAGAATGTGGCTTTTCGTGAAAACGACCGGTGCCGTTATTGTTATCATTCACGTCTGAAATACGCGGCGATTGTCGCACGGCGAGGGAAGTTCGATTTCTTTACCACAACGCTCCTGTACAGCAAGTTCCAAAAGCACGACCTGATACGATCGATAGGAGAAGGTTTGGGAAAGGAATACGGTGTCCCTTTTTTATACAGAGATTTCAGAGAGGGTTGGAAGGAAGGGATAGAGACCTCAAAGCAGCTCAATATGTACCGCCAGCAGTACTGCGGCTGCATTTACAGCGAAAAGGAACGGTATTGTAAAACAAATTTAGGACTTTAGGAATTTAGGAATTTAGGAATTTTTAAGACCCTGCCTTTTAAGTTGTTGTTTTGCAAGTACTTTCTAAGCCTATTGATTGATTATTTTAAAAAGTACTTGTAATTCGCAATCCCTTAATTCCTAAATTCGCAATACTAACGCCTCGGCGTTCTTCTGCATCTCTTTGAAATCATCTTGGGTGAGTCCGGCACCCATCACCACCTGTTTGCCCCATTCGTCCGTAATCAAATCTTCCGGAGCGTGAGCGTCAGAACTTAAAACAAGCTTGGCGCCTGCTTCTTTGGCTAAACGTGCCACATGGCCGTTGGTCAAGCTGTGCCCTTTCCGTGCGGTGATTTCCAGGCAGATCCCGGCATCCGCGGCCATCAGCGCTTCTTCTTTGGTAATCAGTCCCGGGTGCGCCAGGATATCTATCTCAGCCGAAAGCGCTGCTTTGTTGGTTCCCGGCGCCACTGGTTCGGCAATGGTTTCACCATGGATAATTACTACCTGAGCGCCTAATTCACGCGCCTCTTTCGCAAGCGCGGATATCTGGGACGGAGGGATATGGGTCAATTCAGCACAGGGGATTGTTTTGATCCTGTTTACCCGGTTTAAGGTTTCCGATACCTTTACAAGTCTCGGTATCACAAAATCGATATTTGACGCGTCAACATGGTCCGCAATCCCTATGATGGTATAACCGCAAATCTCTGCCCTACGCGCTAATTCAGCGGGAATTAA
>JBDRFJ010000160.1:0-4163 GCA_043818915.1 Pseudomonadota bacterium
TAAAATGAACTTTGGTGAGAGGATCAAAATTATCAGGGGCGGTCTCAGCCAGGAAGATTTCGGCTATTTATTTGGTGTCCATAGAACTACAGTACATGCTTGGGAATGCAATGAAATTATGCCTGGAGAGGGAATAATTAAAGCGTTCTTTATGTTATTTAATGCCAATCTCAACTGGCTGCTTTCCGGAAAAGGGGAGCCTTATTTTACCGATCTCAAACAGACGAATGAGGATTAGGCAGTGCCAGGAATATAATTTATAAGCCAAATCTTTTAATGAATTTTGGATCGATAGGATAATAGCAGTTGTCCTCACTATTAATAATTGAACCTTTTTAAACTATATTGGATTCCTTTGATTATTAATAAAATAGCTAATTCGTTGAGTCACTTTAGCTGAGGGGGTCAAAATGAAAATAGCTGTTTTTGGTACTGGAGCCGTGGGAGGCTACTTCGGTGGTAGGTTGGCTCAGTCTGGAGAAGAAGTCACCTTTATCGCACGAGGAAAACATCTACAAGCGATGAAGGATAATGGCTTAATTGTCGATAGTATTAATGGTGATTTTATTGTTCAATCAGTCCAGGCAACTGACAACCCTGAAGATGTAGGAATTGTGGATATGGTCCTGGTAGGTGTCAAAGCATGGCAGGTTTCAAATGCAGCAGTAGCCATGAAATCGATGGTTGGACCACAGACCTTTGTGCTTCCACTTCAAAATGGAGTTGAAGCATCTTCTCAACTGGCAGCCGTATTGGGCCAGGAACACGTTTTAGGTGGATTGTGCGGTCTAATTTCTTATATCGCTGAACCAAGACATATTTGCCATGCTGGAGCAGATCCTTTCATTAGGTTTGGTGAATTGGATAATCGCCCCAGTGATCGTGTCGATTGGTTACGTAAAGCATTTGAACGAACGTCGGGGATAACAGTGAATATTCCTTCAGACATTCATGTTGCCATATGGCAGAAGTTTGTGCTCATTGCAGCTTGGAGTGGTATGGGGGCTATCACTCGAACACCTATTGGGATATTTCGCAGTCAAACCGGTACACGCCAGATGCTTGAACGGACAATCTTTGAGATCTATGATGTTGCGCGAGCACGTGGCATCGAATTACCTGAAGACGTTGTTGTCAAAACGATGAAATTTCTTGATGCTCTACCTGCGAAAGGAACAGCCTCAATGCAGCGGGATATTATGGATGGAAAGCCATCGGAACTGGAGACTCAAAATGGAGCTGTGGTGCGCTTGGGTAAGGAAGTGGGAGTGGAAACGCCAGTTAATAATTTTATCTATAATAGCTTACTTCCTATGGAGATGCACGCACGGGGTCAAATCATTCTTTAAAAGCCATTGGGGTCGTGTCTTGAAACTTGCATATTCGGCTGAATTCTGCCAACAAGCGGGCAAAGGTAAAGATCGAAATTGACAATAACCTAAAGAAAATGAACTTTGGGGACCGGAAAAGGGGAGCCTTATTTTACCGATCTCAAACAGACGAATGAGGATTAGCCAGCGCCAGGAATATAATTTATAAGCCAAACTTTTTAAATAATTTTGGATAGATAGGATAATGGCAAGAAGTCCACGATTGAGATATTCTCAATATATCTTCAATGTTTGAGGTTTTTTTATAATTGCAAGATGAATGAGGTGGCAATACGGTTTCAAGAAATCGGCAATTGATGATTATCTTTCCCATTGTTTTGGCTTTCTTGGGGGCGTGCTAAGTTGCCCAGTAACACAGAGTGAACTGCAGCCGATCACTTACGCTGAGTTAACCAACAATAATTCTATTCAAAAAAACAAATTCTTATCAAAACCGCTTTCAAAGGAGGCAGACATGCTAAGCAATAGTTTTTACAAACGGTCAGCAGGGCTGGCTGCGCTAATCGCATTTTTTTTTTGGTTTGCCTCGGCCTCAGCTGCAGAGTTTACTGCAGACGTTAACCAGAGGTTTCACGGTACGGACCTAACAGGTAAAATATTTGTTAAGGGTGAAAAGTATCGTTTAGAACAGCAGGATGACAAAGAGCGCCGGATGTTAATTATCGTTGACCAAAAGGCCAACCTGACTATCGTTGCAGACTCTGCCGAAAAGAATTATATGGAAACGCCCAGCCAGGACATGGCGAGTTTGATGCAGGATCCTTTCCAAAGTGCCAGATATATGGAAGATAAGCATAAAAAAATATTTCTTGGTGAGGAGATAATAAGCGGTTTTGAATGCAGAAGGCTAAAATTTGAGGCCCAAAGCCAGGAAATGATGACCGTTTGGAAGTCCAAGAAGCTTGGTTTTGTTCTGAAAATTACGCTTCCCGACAAAAACAAGTCCTTCATCCATCTGAAAAACATCAAGGAAGGCCCAGTGGATGAAGTCTTGTTCCAGGTTCCGGCCGGATACGCCAAAAAAGAAGATCCCCAAAAAAAGCGGGAGCGGGAGGAAACAGCTCTGCACGCACTTACCACCACGATCAGTGGCAGTGCTCCCTTGGCCAGACGTATCGGCCATGGCGGTGAAATCAGGGTCAAAGTCGATTCTAAAAAATCGGTCAGGTTCAAAATAGAGAATCTGATTAAAGAAGAATCTGTTTTTACTATCACTGCTTTCAGAAATAACCAGCCCATAAAAATGGACATCGAAAAAACTTATTCCTTAAAGCTAAAAGGACGTAAGCTGGAACCCCTTCTAGGCATTCA
This sequence comes from Pseudomonadota bacterium, assembly GCA_043818915.1. GTDB lineage: Bacteria > Desulfobacterota > Desulfobacteria > Desulfobacterales. The sequence goes on from JBDRFJ010000160.1 coordinate 2,703, forward strand.
AAATAGGGCCGATGAGGTCTCTGTAAAAGTTGATAAAGGCAAAATCATAGCTGGAATCATGGTTGAGGAATCGTCCTTCGCCAAAGACAAAATAAACTCTTTTTTTATTATGACCGGCATCAGAGATTCAGGACAGGGAGTTTATCTGGATGCTGGGCGCCTATTGCGCCTTAGCATTACCAGTGACAGCCAGGATGCCGCTGAGTCCAGAGTGAAGGTCAGTTTTTACAAAGGCAGCTATAAGGACAAAATCGACGAAGTTGAGGTTGTTCTCAAGAACGGACAGGCCAAATCTTGGGAATATCCCATAGATAAAGGCATTAAGACTCTTAATATCGAAGTTACCAAGGGAGGCGGGGTCAAAGTCAGGATCGAACAACCGGCCTCGGAAAAAGCGGCCACACCCAAAACAGCCCCTAAAATAGTTTATACAACACCCTCGAAATCAGCCGGTAAATCCGGTTCTATAACATCACGTGGCAAGCCTACCGGTTTTAAGCTTTCCAAGGAACAGGGGAAAATAATCAATAAGGCCTTTAACTCCAACAACATAGCAGCGGTAGAAGCAGAACTCGACAATGGCATGGATATCGACTCTATGCTCCACGGCGAAACCCTCCTTATGAAGGCCTCCAATATAGGTACTGCCGACATGGTAAAAATGCTTATCTCCCGGGGTGCTAATCTAAATTACAGGACCAAACGAGGAGATGACGCCCTATCCGTTGCCATGAGCAACAGTCGCCACTGGACAAAGGTTGTTCCTGTCCTTGTGGAAGCCGGTATCTCCATTGACGAAAAAACGCCCATCTGGAAGCTTGCTTTCAAGACCAAAAAGCGCAAACTGACGCCCGAAGTTAAAAAGCTGCTGAAGCTATTGTTTGCAAAAGGAGCCAGCCCTGATTGCTACACCGGTCAGCAAAAAACCACAGTTATCATGTATTACGCTAAAAAAGGCTGGCTTGATCCGCTCCAGTTTTTCATAGACCAGGGGGCAAATGTTAACGCAAGGGCCACAGATGGTCAAACAGCCTTGAGCACAGCGCTGACCAAGCCCAACCAGCCCGAAAATGCAGCCTGGAAAAAGGAACGTCAGGACGTCGTTAAGCTGTTAAGAGCCAAAGGCGCCAAGTAGCCTGATATTTCTTGGAGGGGACTTAAAGATGTTGAGTAAGACCGAAAAACGGCCTTCTGCAGTTAAAGCGTATTTTTAAAATTACAGATTACTCCAACGTATCACAGGAACCCCAATCCGTGGAAATGGGGACGTTCCTTGACAAGTTGATATCTTTTGCGGAAAGCAGGATCAGCGCAAATAGGTAAAATGAACTTTGGTGAGAGGATCAAAATTATCAGGGGCGGTCTCAGCCAGGAAGATTTCGGCTATTTATTTGGTGTCCATAGAACTACAGTACATGCTTGGGAATGCAATGAAATTATGCCTGGAGAGGGAATAATTAA
>JBDRFJ010000161.1:0-3045 GCA_043818915.1 Pseudomonadota bacterium
GGTTCTGCTCTGCTCCCCGAGCGCAGGGAGCAAGGCTCATGTTTGGGGCGGAAACCGGGGAATAAAAACACTATCGCCGACCCACAGTACGCGATTTCCTACAATAAAGCCCCGGCGCTTGTCAAGGCAAAACTGGATTAATCTCTTCGGGTCATTTTCCCCGAAGCTTGCTGAGGGGAGGTTCTTTTTCCGGGAGGCAATATGCCGTCCATTGCACAGATCGGCGCCGCCGTTGAAAAGAGCTTTGTCATGGAAGACTGGCACCTGATCGGCCCCGATTACGACAAGACGCTGATGGCCTGGTTTGAAAACTTCGACTCGGGCTGGGATCAATTGAAAGCGAAATACGGCGAGCGATTCTACCGCATGTGGAAATACTACCTGCTTTACTGCGCCGGGTCCCTTCGCGCCAGGCACGTTCAACTTTGGCAAATCGTCTTCTCGAAGCATGGCGTCCCCGGAGGCTATGAAACCATTCGGTGAGGTGAGATGAGGTTCTTTCTTTTGGAAATGCGCAAATGGGATCAGTGGAAAAATGGAACATGCCGGTTATTGGCAACACCTACGAGTCTACACCTATGGTGGATGAAATATTTTGAGGATTTGAAATGATTGATCTAACAACAAAATCAGCCGCCGCTATTTGCGGTAGGCTGGAATAAAATGTTAAGCTATTTATTTTGGACTATTCCAATAAAGTGTATTATTTAGGTTTGGTTTGGCCCTACCTCTCCCGCCGCGCCGGCTGGAGTGAGAGATTAGGATGTGGTTTCAATGAGACCATCTTGTTCGTACCCGCAGTCCCGACAGCGATACCAATAATCAACGTCACTAAGGCCCATCGTTTTAGCGCATTTAGGACACTTGTCTGACCACTTTAGCTTTCTCGGGTCAAAAGTGTGCTCATGTACGGCATCTGAAACTTTATCGATTTCTGCTATCTTTGAGCGCAACTTGGCAATCTCGGTTTCCTTTTGTTCATTGCTGGTTTGCAGTATTTCAAGCCGTTTTAGAAGTTCGCGCTTGTGGATATCTAGAAATCGGTAGCCTTCCAGGTATCGTTCGTATTTTTTGGATCGAACACCGTAGAATACCGTGAACCCAATACCTATGATGCCAATTATTACGCCAATAATTAGTTCCATGGTCGTTATAAGTTAATTTTTATTCCTGCCTAACGATCCGCTTAACCTGCGAGCGCGGTAGCGCGAGTCAGGTTGAAGCGGTGGTTAGGCCGAGTGGATCAAATCAACTATATCTCGCTCCATCTCCCGGTAAACACTCATGTCCGGCGTAATTAATGGTGCCAATGTGTCTCTCATGAAAGCGTCCGAACTGTTTCCACAACCAGTCAAACCTAAAAGCTTCTTTAACTCGACATAGAGTTCACCCGCAGCCGACTTTAGGTCATCTTGCGGATTCCCCCGGGCAACACTGTTCTCTAATGACATTGCCTTAGCTTTTAAGACGTCACTGAGTTTTCCCTGTTGGCCAATTGACTGAACGAACTTCTCTATGACTTCATTATCGTATAAATAGCACTCCAGGTTTCGTCTCGATAAAGTTAAAATACTCTTGGCTTTCAAATCGGCGATCTCTTGAGAGGAGTGATCATCCTTATCAACTAAGCTAAGGACCTTGGAGCCTCGAAGAACACCGCGGAGGACTGTGGCCGCAAATTCGCCCTTTGAAATATCATTTGATGATCCGCCAGAAACAAACAAAGTATCTGGATGGTTACTTGCGAAAAGTCGGCTATAAATCTCTGCATCAAAGTCCTTCCTTCGGTTGCCTTTGGAAGACCCTTCGCAAATGACCACAGTTTCAGGTACAAATTGAAGTGAGAGATCGTCGACTGCAATGGAAAGGAATTTTTCCCAAACCATGCGGTCGATCCTAGAGGGATTCAAAACAATCTCCTCATCGAAGTTTACCCCTTCAAAATCAATTATGCATACGAGATTCGTATTCGTAGCTTGCAGATCCTTTGCAGCTCTCATGACGCCAAGAGAATGGGTAGCAAGCCAAAGCTGAGAGTTGTCAGGAATGATGGAAACAAATTCTTTCACGAGTTTTGCTTGCAAACTCGTGTGCATATGCATTTCAGGTTCATCAATGCAGAATACAGTGTCATCGTAGTACCTGATTTTTATCAGGAGATCCAGCAATAGATCAAAGGCTGCCTTTTCTCCGCCAGATAGATTCTTATAATGAAATGCATTGACCGACCCCTTTTGAAAGAAGAACGCTCCGTCTCCCAATGGATCACTCACATTTTTGAGGATTAGATCTGAAAATACGTTTATCATTGACCGGCGTATGGAGCCGATTAATTCCTCCCTCAATTCCCGAACTCTTTTCTCACTGTTAGTTTCGTTGTAAATACCCTCCAGCGTGGCATAAATGAGTCTAGTGTAGTTCTCTGCTACTGATTGATCATTTTGGATGGTTCTATGAATTCGCAGATTCTCATAGGGCAATGTAGCTCGAGAAAAGGAGGTGACATTGAAATCCGGCTCGTTCCTATACGCTGACCGGAAGTAGAAACTCTTCTTTGAAATGGTTGGGTTGCCGTGGAATTGCATTTCCACGTTAGAATTCCAATCGAAGGGGGAACCAAAATCCTTTCGACAATACTTCTCGTCGCCATCATGGCCATAGCCTGACCTCCTCCTATAAAAAGCGATTATTGCATCGAACAAAGATGACTTTCCTGATCCATTTGGGCCAACCAAAAGGACCAACTTGGCTTCAGGGTGAATTCCTTTAATTGTTGTATCGGAAAATCGCTTGAAGTTCTTGATTCTGATATTCGATATTTTCATGGCATTCCTCATGCCTAACGCTCGCGGTGAGCGGCCGCGGCGAGCGGAAGCGAGCCAGCGGTCCGCTCGACTGCGTGGTTAGACACCGTCCGGCTCAGGCGGCCAGTCACTGCGCTCGAAGTACACTTTTCCCGTGATCTCCCGGTTCGGGTCGCGGCTGCTCAGGTTTGGATCGTAGAAGACCCATTCCTCGTCACGGCTCATGATGCATTCCCAGACG
>JBDRFJ010000162.1:0-2181 GCA_043818915.1 Pseudomonadota bacterium
GGCGGCGCAACGGATTCATGGTCGGACCAAACGTCAGGTAGAAGAGATGTTCCAGGAAGAAAAACCCTATCTTTTGCCATTGCCCCTGACGCCGTTTGTGCAGCAATAAAGAATGAATAGGAAAATGTGGTGTTGATGGGCTAGGCAATCGGATGTGCTCAAGGGCCTTATGGCATAAGGGCATAGAAGGGCAATCCCGGTATGATATCGGGCTGACAGCAGTATTTTTATTGTGTTTAGATGGGGGGATGGAGCGGAGCGTAGTGTTTGGTTAAGAGGTATCAAAATAGAATCTAATTTGGAAACGTGGGTGTAGCATTGTCTTGATGGCATCCTTAGACAGCCGGGCGTTTCGCCAGGCTTCAAGCAGACAAAAGGCGAGATTCTTTTCTGAGCCGAACCCTGTGGGAAATGCCTTTTTCAGAAGGTCGCCCTTATAGAGCAATTGTGCAAGCATATGGGCGATCTGTAATAAGAAATAGAAGATTTTGGCTGATGTTGGATTGTTTGTGTAGGCGTGCTCCAATCCATACCCCCCGTTCTTTTGGACATTGAAGCCCTCATTTTCAACTTTCCATCTAATTCTCCCCCCGTCATTGGCCAACGTGGCAACATTGTTGACCGAGACTTTGTAGTTGGTTACCCATTTGAATTTGGTCGTCTTTTCCTCTCTTTTATGGTCCGACTTTGTTTCTCTGCACTCTATCACGGATAAGGTATGTTCTCTGGACTCGGAGTCTACGTATGAGATGTCCTCTGTCCACCGGAAGTTCTGCTTAATTTCGGCGTTTTTCCCTGTGCGCCAATAGAATCGGTTTCCCCTCTGGAGTTTCAACAAGGCGGCAAATTCCTCATTGACTGATGACAGGTCGTTGTCCTTGAGAACGATCATGAATTTCCAGCCATACTTTTTACATAAATCAAATGTAGGCCCACCGGCAAAAAGACCATCCATGGTCAAGAGGATCGGAAGGCGTGGAAATTGCTTCTTGAGCCGTTCGGCGAGCCGGTAAAAAGCCTTGAGCTCACAGTCTTGCTTTGTTGGGTTCTCACCTGGATTCTCTATGAACTCAGTCATCAAGGATAAGGCGAAGCCATTGGAAGTGACCAGCTTTGCCTCCAAGACGTTATGATAATATAGGGTCTTGCCATTATGGGTGCGAGTTAGGCAGTAGGGGCAGTGTCGTTCGGAGAAAGTGAGCGTCCCCGTACCATCGATGCTGATAACAAAATAGGTATCAAATAGCCGGTAAGCATATAGAATCTTCTTTCGTATGAGGGTCTTGATCATAGTGCAGACGACATCTTGGCCCTGGTCGGGATCCAGCTTCGAGAAGGCCTCGTTCAATGTATCGCCGTGGGGGAAAGCCTCAACGCCGAAGAGGGCCTGGAATTTATCAACAGAGGGGCCGTTGCGTAAAAGCAGGCCAATCTGCCTTCTGGCCTCAAGTCGGCACAGAAACATCATCACCCCAGCAAAAGCAAGACCAGCTAAGGGATAAGTGATCTTATTGGGATTACGTGGGTCGACTACACCAGAGAATAGAGGGGGAAAAACCACCAAAGAAGTGGTGGAAGGTGTAAATAAGAGATTGGATTAGGTTTTTATGTTCTTTTTCTTGCTTATCAAGAACTCTCTCTGAGCCTTGCTCATCTCTGCAATGAGACGCTTTAGGATTTTTCCTTCTTGGACCCATCTGGCAACCTCCTCACGAAATTCTACGGGAATGTATAAGGTCTGAGTTTGTTTTCCTTCCTTCCAAGTAAGAAGAGCAGCTTCATGTATCGGGCCTTCCTTAGCGCATCGACAATATGGATTTCCACAGCGCTTTTTAGTGATTGTAAATGATGCTTGAATGAACGGCTTGACCTTTCGGATACGTTCCAAGACCTGTTTTCCATGATCGTTTGTCATGTGTGGACGTGACATAATGGACAGTATATATACTTTCCAGGTATTGTCAAGACAAAATTGATATTATTGCGAAAATTAATTTATTATTTATTAGTTAATTACAAAAAAAGGTAGGATTTTAGCAGAGTTGTAGCGCGAAAAATGTTCGCTCTTTAAAGCTGGCTATTTATCTCATGATGCTGGTTGCTGGATACTGGATGAAATAAGGGATTCTTTAATTTTTTTAATCTGTCGAAAAAGGCCGTACAACAAATTGATAATATTCC
>JBDRFJ010000163.1:0-2248 GCA_043818915.1 Pseudomonadota bacterium
TATAATCTGTTTACATGTAATGGAATCTTGTTCAACCACGAGTCTCCACGGCGGGGCGAAACATTTGTAACCCGCAAGATTACAAGGGCTGCCACCAGGATAAAACTCGGATTGCAAGACAAGCTTTATCTAGGGAACCTCGATGCAAAAAGGGATTGGGGATATGCCGCTGATTATGTAGAGGCGATGTGGATGATGTTGCAACAGAAAACCCCTGATGATTATGTGATCGCCACAGGAAAGAACTATTCCGTTAAAGAATTCGTGACAAAGGTTTTTGATAAGTTGGATCTTGACCAGAGAAAATATGTTGAAACAGATCCGCGGTATTTCAGGCCCTCGGAAGTAGATATATTGCTGGGAGATGCGAGCAAAGCGAGAGATAAATTAAGATGGAAGCCGAAAGTGAGCTTTGACGAATTAATAGATATGATGATTGCCGGCGATATGGAATTGGCCAGTCAGGAAAAGACATTGAGAGATTCCGGCCATATTGTGCAGAGCCGATGTAATTGCGAATGAGTAAGATGCCAGTTTCAAAATGTTCAATTTTGCCCAAGGTCAAGGAAGGCGGAAATTATAACCCGCAGGAATACTTGACGTATTTCGAGGCTTAGAATTTCCACCTGACGCCGAGATTGGGCAAAGGGGGACGTTTTGAAATTGGCTCGAAGGATGCGGGTTTCTATGCAAAAGGACTCTAAAATCTATATCGCGGGGCACAGAGGATTGGTCGGGTCGGCAATAGTGAGGAAGTTGTCCGGGCTCGGTTTTAGCAATCTTGTCTGTCGTACCCATAAAGAGCTGGATTTGACTCGCCAGAAGGATGTGGAGGACTTTTTTGACAGTGTCCGCCCGGAATACGTTTTCCTGGCGGCGGCAAGGGTCGGGGGAATACTGGCAAACAGCACATACCCTGCTGAATTTATATACAGTAACCTTGTAATACAGACCAATGTAATTCATGCAGCCTATCGATTTGGCGTGAAAAAAATGTTGTTTTTGGGCAGTTCCTGCATCTATCCCAAGCTATGTCCGCAACCGATAAAAGAGGAGTATCTGCTTGACGGCAAACTTGAGCCGACTAATGAGCCTTACGCTGTGGCTAAAATTGCCGGGATAAAGATTTGCCAGGCTTATAACAGGGAGTATGGAACCAACTTTATATCAGTAATGCCGACCAATCTTTACGGCCCGGGAGATAATTTTGACCTTCGGAATTCCCATGTTATCCCCGCGTTAATTCGTAAATTTCATGAAGCAAAAAAAGGAGCGGAAAACAAGGTAGTCATCTGGGGTAGCGGCACTCCCCGGCGTGAATTTCTTCATGTAGACGATCTTGCAGATGCGTGTATGTTTTTGATGAGCCATTACAATGATTCTAAAATCATAAATATCGGGTCTGGAACGGATATAACAATCAGAGATTTTGCTCTCCTGATCAAGGACATTGTTGGATTTGAAGGAGAGCTGACCTTTGACATAAGTAAACCGGATGGAACTCCCCGAAAATTGCTCGATGTGACCAAAATAAAACAACTCGGCTGGACGCCGAAAATCGATCTTAAAGAAGGAATCAGGCAGACATATGAATGGTATGTGGGGTCAGAAGTCGGAGGACAGAGGTCAGATGACAGAGGTCAGATGACAGAAAATAGAGATCAGCCCTGAACCCTGAACCCTGAACCTTGAACCTTGAACCTTGAGCCGTTAGGCGTTAGCCCTGAACCTTGATTATGGAAAACACAAACAACAATAATCTTACCTGGTTTAAGAGTTTTGTCTCCCGAAAAGACCGGGAGCGATTACACGGACATCGTGGAGCAGTCTTCTGGTTTACCGGACTGTCATCTTCCGGTAAGTCTACCATTGCCCATTCTGTTGAAAAAGAACTTCATAAAATGGGGTGTTCCACCTATGTTTTTGACGGCGACAATGTCCGACACGGGTTATGTTCCGACCTGAGTTTTTCCCTGGCGGCCCGCAGAGAGAACATTCGCCGTATCGGCGAAATGGTCAAACTTTTTGTTGACGCCGGGATAATGGTGCTTACCGCCTTTATTTCACCATATAGAAGTGACCGTGATTCGGTCCGGTCCCTTTTTGCAGACGGTGAATTTTTTGAAATTTATGTTGATTGTCCTGCAGAGGTTTGTGAAGGCCGCGATCAAAAAGGTGTTTATAAGCGTGCCAGGTCGGGTGAGATAAAAAATTTTACCGGAATTTCCGCGCCATATGAAGCGCCGGA
>JBDRFJ010000164.1:0-3610 GCA_043818915.1 Pseudomonadota bacterium
CTTTATTTTCAAATCTTCGAGTTCGACCATTGTTTTTCTCAAAATTGCCATAACAAGAAATACGTGAGTAATTCCGTATCCTTTAATCGTTTCAGCAATAAATCGGGCTCCAGATATCCTCTTTTCCATCGTTCCAGTACCTCCAATACGCATATTTATCTATTACCTAAAAATGGCCATTGACGTTTGTATCATTAATAAATTCAGATGTTTGATAGTGAATTGCCATCACCAGTAGTTACAAGAAAACCCTTTATGAAAATTCTTTGCAAAATACCCCGCGGCTTGCCGCGGGGAGCTTCACTTACGATGATATAGAACCGCGATGGCCAGATTTAGGTTTCATATAAAAATGTTTGCACCGGAACAGGGTGCGTTTCGCTTGTTCAAGAATCCCATCCGATTAGAGTTCCGACGTAATCATCCTGTAACGGCGATCACCTCAATCTCAACCATCCATTCGGGCTTAACAAGGGCTGTTATGACACAGGCACGGGCGGGAGGGTTGTCGAGGAAATATTTCTGATAGACTTCATTCATCCCTCCATAATTGGCAACATCAGTCAGAAAAACATTTGTCATTACGACATCTTCCATTTCTGCGCCTGCTGCTTCTAAGCATGCCCGAATATTTTCTAATACTTGCCTCGTTTGGGCCTTAATGTCTCCCGGTCCTACGAGTTCACCCTTCTCATTAAGCGATACCTGCCCTGCCGTGAAAACCATATTTCCTTTTTTCGTGGCGGGTGAATACGGAGCGGCAGGCTTCTTCCATCCTCTTGGTACAATGGCTTCCGGTTTCATAATAGCACCTCCCTTTTCTTAGAGCTTATCAACATGCCTTTTTTGACGCCTAAGTATATTGCTCGTCGATCATGCGCATGAGCAGCAGATCGTACTATCCACCACCGGTTTATAGTAAAAGCTGGAGCGGGAGATGCCCAGAAGCTCCGTCTGGCGGCTGATGGAAATCTCTCTATTCGTATTGTCAATGAGAGAGCTTTGAATTGCTCCTGAAATTCGTCAAATCGTCATTCCTGCGAAAACAGGAATCCAATCTTTTCAAGACCTTCTGGATTCCCGCCTACGCGGGAATGACAAAGTGGGGGTATTTTTCAAAGGTCTCAATGAGCGATACCTTATCCCTATGGGACAAGTCCAGGTCAACCTTCAGCTGACCGATCTGGCGGTAAAGCTCGGCAATCAGTTTCTCGTTGTCCTGCTCTTTTCCTTTTCGCCTGTCGCTGAACAGATCCAACAGACCCTTCAGGACAACCACTTTCCAGTTCCGAATCTGGCCCGGATGAACCTGATACAGGCTTGCCAGTCGGCGGCGGATGTCTTTTGCTCTTTGATCGCCTCCAAGGCAACCTTGGCCTTAAATGAAGGCGGATGCCTCTTGCGCATTCGTTCCACTTGAACCTCCTCTTTTGATATCCCAAGTGTAACTTATCACACTGTCCAAATTTGACGCCCTCGTAAAAAGTCGTTAAACGGCCTTTTTTGAAAATTTGCAGTCAACAAATTCAGGTACTTACAAACCGCAAAATGGCGAATTCTGACTTTTTACGAGGCCATCAAATTTCGGGGTCCACTATATTTTCTCCAAAATTACCTTCTCATCCTGATTTATCAGGATCAACAATATTGACAATAGATCAAGACGAAGCAGAGCTAAGACATCCCCTTCAATATTTCTTCTATAATTACCAATGTACTGTCAATATCTTCTTCTGTATGCGCAGTGGATACGTACTGGCGACCTCTGCTCGGATGTAATCGTATGCCTCTTTCAAAACACTCTTTTCGAAATCTACTGTATTTGATTTTGTCTACTTTGAAGTTGTCCCGGTAGTCTTTCATTCTTTCACGGATGCCGAATGAAATTTGCCAAATGGATCCAATATGTTCACAATATAGAGCGATATTTTCTTTTTTGGCAATATCAAGGATACCGGTTGTTAACTTTTCGGTTAATCGGTTCAACTGATCATATATGCCGGGGCTTTCCAATTCTTTGATCGTTGCCATGCATGCAGCAACGGAGATAGGATTGGCATTAAACGTGCCTCTGATATGTACACCGGATTCCATAATTTCTCTTCTGCCTGCTACAATTGACAAAGGAAAACCTCCCGCAATCGCTTTCCCCAAGGTACAGAGGTCCGGGATCACGCCATAGTATTCCTGCGCTCCGCCGAGTGCCAATCGGAAACCGGTAATAACTTCATCAAAGATCAAAAGGACATCGTTTTGAGCCGTTATTTCTCTTAATCCTTTGAGGAAATTTTCTTCCGGAAAAACTACGTCACAGTTGCACATAACCGGCTCGGTGATGATTGCCGCAATCTCATGTCTGTGCCTATTAAGGGCTTTTTCAACGAGATTAAGATCGTTCCAGGGCAAAACGATGATATCCTGGGCAGCCTTTTCAGGCTGCCCGGCGCTGCCAAAGGTTTTCCAAGGGCGATTCCTCGGCCCCATCATCTTTTGAGAAGACGTTTCGATGCTGATCATCTCCTCATCAGACCAGCCGTGATAGTGCCCCTCAAATTTGACTATTTTGTCCTTTCCGGTGAATGCCCGCGCTATTCTGAAGGCGAGCATGATTGCCTCTGTCCCCGTGTTCTGATAGGTAATCAATTCGGCGCAGGGAACAATCGTGGTAATTTTTTCGGAAACTATGTTGAGGGATTCTGTCGGTGCAGCAAACAGGGATCCTTTTCTCATTTGGTTTATGATCGCTTTTTCAAGAGCTGGTGAACCATACCCGAGAATGATGGGGCCGTACCCCCCTAGATAATCAATATATTCATTCCCGTCTACATCATATACCCTGGAGCCCTTTCCGCTGTCGATGTAAATCGGATATGCTTCGTGCTCGGATTTGTGCAAGGCGCTTGCGACTCCATCGACAAACATTCTTTTTGCCTGTTCAAATAGCTCCTTTGATCGATCCGTTTTTTTTGACATATCTACCTCCAGGCTGTTTATATTTTGTAATTCTCCATCAAAGTTGCACTAAATCTTGTTCGTTGACAACTCACTGAGACAATAAGGACCGCGACAAACACGACAAGACGATAAAGCGTCTTGATTCTACGCGGGTTTACACATATTCCTTTTAAACAGTGTCTGCCGGAATAAGGCCTGCCGATATCAGAACTTCCCGGACAATATTTTTCTGCTCCGCGTTAAGCGGCTTGATCGGATCCCGAGGCCAACCCCCGGGTCTGCCCAACATGTCAAGAGCCACTTTCACTCCGGCGGGAAACGTGCCAACCCCAAAAAAACCGGCGTTGAGCTTTGCCATATCGGCCTGCATGCGGCGCGCGGTCTCAAGATCGCCTGATATGGCTGCCTGATAAAACTCCAGTGATCGTTTACCCAAAACCGGGGTCGACGAGTCAACATACCCCACCGCCCCTTCGGACAGTGCTGCCAATCCCTGCAGGTTCGCATATCCGCAAAACACGTTGATTCGATCTTTGACCTTACGAATCATCGCAGAGAGAACCAACCAATCTTTGGAGCTTTCTTTCAGGGCAACAACCTTCGGCTCATCGGCCAGACGGTCTACCAGATCAACGCTAAGATTAATACCGGTTCG
>JBDRFJ010000165.1:0-9575 GCA_043818915.1 Pseudomonadota bacterium
AGCATGAACAGGGCTGCCGAGAAAGCAGCTCCTGAGGCCAAAGCCATCTTATGGGATACAATCAAGCAGATGTCCTTCGTGGATGCACGTAAGATACTTGACGGAAGGGACAACGAGGCAACACTCTACTTTAAAGAAAAAACCGAGGGAAAACTCGGGCGGCTATTCAAACCAATCATCCATACAGCCATGTCCCAGGTGGGAGTTACCCTCAAGTACCAGGAACTGGAAAACAGGGCACGAAGTATCCCCTTTGCAAAGATTCTGAGTTTTGATCTCGATCAGTATGTCAACGATCAGGCGTTGGATGGCCTCTTTTTCATGCTGGCGGAGGAAGAACGAAAGATTCGGACCGACCCGGCGGCGAGAGTGACCGATCTGCTCAAGGACGTCTTTGGGAGTCAGCGTTAAGCTTATCTATTCTCTACATGATACCTCGTTCCTCCGGGTCTTTCAGCTCAGAACTGTTTTTTTGTGGTGAGTTCGAGATCCTCAGCATAGGCGAAGAGGGCCGGCGTTCCACCGGTATGCAGAAAGACGACGATCTCATTTTTCGTGATCCTTCCTTGACGGATGTGGTCGATGAGGCCGGCCATCGCCTTACTCGTATAGACCGGGTCAAGGATAATCCCTTCGGTTTTTGCTACCAGTTTCATGGCTTCGCGGCATTCGGGCGTCATGACCCCATAACGCTCTCCCACATAACCATCGTCGTTGTAAATCTCCTCCGGAAGAAAAACAGTGTCGAGTTCCAATCGTTCAGCGGTCGCATTGGCAATATGGGCAATATCGGTGGAGCGATCTTCTTCCCAACTGATGGGCGTAATACCTATCACTTTGGTTTTGCGACTGAGCGCTTTCACACCGAGCGCCATACCGGCCGGCGTAATATTGGCGCCTGACATATAGATATAATCAACCTCTCTGCCTTGCTCCTCAAGCTGGACATCAAGCTCTATAAAGGCGTTAACATAGCCAACGGCTGATAAAGAGAGCGTAGGCAGACCAAAGGGGTTCATGAGGTAAGGTTTACGTCCCTCACGCCTTAACTTTTCCACTCTTTCTTCGAGTAATGGAGGAAGCTGCCGCAAATCCTCCCCCTCCACGATCGTTACCTCGGCGCCAAGGAGAAGGTCCAGGAGTAAGTTGCCCTGAAGGGCGGCACCTTTTATACCATGCACAAGGATCAAGACAGTTTTCATTCCAAGCTTGCAGGCAGCGGCAGCAGTTTGGCGGCACCAGTTAGATTGTGAGCCTGCACCCGCCACGATTGTGTCTGCACCCTGCTGCAGAGCCTCAGCAAAGATATATTCTAACTGCCGGGTCTTGTTCCCGCCTAATGCGAGCCCTGTACAGTCGTCACGCTTTATCCAGATCTCCGGACCTCCCAGCGCTTCAGTCAAGCGGGGACAAAATTCTAAAGGGGTAGGAAGATGGGCAATCTGTACACGGGCCAGCTTATCGATACGAGCCTGCAGGGCTTCCCGGGAAAGGGTATGTTTTTCACCTGTCATGATCATAATCTCCTTCTTATCTCTCCAGACCTCTAAGATTTTTACCGTTTTCCATTACGGCACAAAGCTAACTGTATATATAGAAACTTATGCTCCGAAGCAAGTTTTGATTGGATATTATGTTTTTTATGAGGCAAAGGGATTGCCAAAGGCGAGTTCAGGTGATACATACAGTCCGGAAGTTTCGGTTCAGGGTTTGGGTCTTCACGCAAAGCGCTACGGCCCCACAAGCAAAGTTCGAGGTTTGCAAATAATTTAATTTACGGAGGAAAAAAATGAAGAACCAGCGCCATTTTATTATCCCTATTCTCATCGTCTGTTTTATTGCTTTCAGCCCGTTTGAATCCGAGGCGGGCATGTACGAACAGCTTTTTGCTGATATAGAACCGGAAAATAGTTATGCGGAGGCCCTTCTCGAAATCGGTGCGAAGCCATTTCCACCTCCGTCCCGAAGACAGGTTCGCGATTCAAAAGGGGACGTCTGCTTGATGTGTCACCGTCTGCCATATCCCACGGCACACAAAAAGGACAAAAAGACAGGTAAAATGGCCCTTTCCTCGATTCCGCAGGTGCACCCTGGTGGCTGGCGGCTCCTCACCCCCCATCCGCACCCATTTAACAAAAAAGCGGGACGATGGAGTCCTGACGGAAAGCGTATAGTCTATTCAGTCAGTCTCTTCCGACAGGACTGGGACATCTGGGTTATGGATGCCGACGGTAGTAATCGACGTTCCCTGTTGAACGGTCTCACTGTCGACAGGGCGCCCGATTGGAGTCCCGACGGCAGATCAATTCTGTTTCAATCCGATCGCTCGGGAAATAACGATATCTGGATGATGGATATGGACTCAGGGGAGTTGACCAGATTAACCACTGACCCCTGCGAGGATACAATGCCCAGGTGGTCGCCGGATGGAAGCGGGTTTGTGTTCCGGTCCGATCGGAGCGGGGATGATGAGATCTGGCTGATGGACACTGCAAAAGGCGGGTTGACACGGTTGACCCATAACGGGGGGACAGACATGAGCCCGGTCTTCAGCCCTGATGGTGACAAGATCGCCTTTGCCTCAGATCGTTCAGGGAACATGGATATATTTGTGATGAATCGGGACGGTTCCGGACAGATGGCGCTTACCCACGATCCAAAAGATGAAGGTGCGCCGCACTGGAGCCCTGACGGGGAAAGAATCATTTTTTCCCGAAAAGCTTCGAAAAATGGCGACCTATGGGTTGTGGACCGCAATGGAAACAATCCCGTACGCCTGACCTCCCACCCGGCAGACGAGAGTGATCCATGCTGGAGTCCGGACGGGGAGTGGCTCATCTTTTCCTCATCTCTCCGGGGAACCAGGGATGTGCTTAGAATGCAGGTGGACGCATCGATGTTGAACCCCTCACAGCACGGACTGAGGCGCCTTACAGACAGCAAGGCCCGTGAGGCGGGAGCAGTCTGGAGCCCGGACGGGAGTAAAATAGCCTATATTTCGGATCAAAACGGGTTCTGGAGTATCTGGGTGGCCGACGAGGATGGAAAAAACAGACGACAGCTCACCAGAAACGATGAGGATGCTGGCTGGCCGGCATGGAGCCCGGATGGCAGCCAGATCATTTACTGGGCCCTGAGGGACGGGAGTGAGGATATGTGGGTGATGGATGCCAACGGGAACGACAAGAAAAAGCTCACGAATGATCCGGCCCTGGACGGGGATTGGGAGTGGAGCCCTGACGGCAAGAGGATTGCCTTTGTCTCCGAGCGTAGCGGTAACGGAGATATCTATCTGATAGATGCGGATGGGTCGAATCCCAAACGTCTTACCTTTACCAATGGCTTCGAATGGACCCCCCATTGGAGTCCGGACGGGAAGCAAATATCATATATCACGGATGAAACAGGCAAGTATGAAATCTGGACGGTAAATGTGGAGACCCTGGAGGCGAAGCACCTTACACCGGAAACCGGTGCCAATGTAGTTCCGCTTTGGAAACCTGATAACAGCAAGATCCTGTATCTGGGATGGACGGGAGGGGAGTATCCCATCAAGGGGAGTTATGATCTCCTGCTCATGAACCCGGACGGCAGCCAGAAGAAGTCCCTGGCTCCCTCGCCCGTAGACGAGATGTCCCCGCGGTGGAGTCCGGATGGGAGCCGAATCGTATTCTGGTCCTGGCGGACAGGTAATCCCGAACTCTTCATGGTGAATGCGGATGGAAGCGGGCTAAAGCAGCTTACGCACAGTCTCTCCTGGGATATGTTTCCTGAATGGAGCCCGGATGGAAAGAAGATCGCCTTTGACTCCGATCGCATGGGCGATTTCGATATATGGCTCATGGATGTAGATTGAGAATCCGGGATGGGCTATTAAGTTAGTTCGCTTCGCTCACAATTGGAAAGTTGGAATATTGGAATTATGGAATAATGGGTTCTGGAAAAATGGGATTATATTGTAATGGCGAAAAACATCCCGACATATAAGTTAAAGATATCAATAAGGGAAAAAGTTCCTTCAAAAACCAACATTCCAATATTGATAAACTCGTAAAAAGTCCCAAGACCGTCATGCCGGACTTGATCCGGCATCCAGAAACCATTGAATTTACTGGATTCCGGCTTCCGCCGGAATGACAAAAAAAGGTGTTTTTCGACTTTTTGCGAGACCATCAATATTCCATCATTCCATTATTCCATGTGTGAGGCAAAACTATTGGACCTCAATAAATAGCCATAATTTCAAAAAGTTATAGGAATTTTGAGGTGTGAAAGGAGGAGGCACATGGAAAAGGATATCTACCAGAGATTAGCACGACATCTTGACGACCTGCCAGGTGGCTTTCCCCCAACAGCAAGTGGTGTGGAGTTGCGCATTCTGCGCCGACTCTTTACCCCTGAAGAGGCGGGGCTTGCTCTCCATCTTTCTCTGATCCCCGAAGAACCCAGGGTCATTGCGCGCCGGGCTAGGATCACCCGCGAGGATGCTTCGCAGCGCCTCGAGGAAATGGCAAAAAAGGGACTTATCTTCAGAATCGAACCGAAGGACAGCCCGCCACAATATCAAGCTCTTCAGTATATAATCGGAATCTGGGAATTCAATGTTAATAATCTGGATAAGGAACTGATACGCGATATGAATGAGTACATTCCCACGCTTTTTGATGCAGAAGCATGGAAGAAGGTGCCCCAGCTTCGCACTATCCCTGTGAATCGCAGCATCAGCTCCCAGGTGGAAGTCCTCTCCTATGAAAAGGCAGAGGAGATGGTACGTTCCCAGGAGAAATTCCTGGTGGCTCCCTGTATCTGTCGCCGGGAGAAGCGCATGATGGGCGAGGGATGTGAAAAACCCGAGGAGGCCTGCCTTGTCTTTGGGATGGGGGCGGATTACTATCAACGCAATGGGATAGGTCGGATTATTGACCTGCAGGAAACTCTGGATATCCTTAAGATGGCCGATGAGGAGGGCTTGGTGCTGCAGCCCAGCAACGCCCGGGTGATAGTTAACATCTGCTGCTGCTGCGGCTGTTGCTGCGGAGTGCTTCGATCGATTAAAAAATATCCCAGGCCGGCCAGTATTTTCTCCACCCCTTTCGTTGCTGCAACCAACCCCGATACATGCGAAGGCTGCGAACTCTGCGTGGAGCGCTGTCAAATGGAGGCGTTGCAGGTGGAGGATGGAAAGGTATTAATTGACTATGACCGTTGTATCGGCTGCGGGTTGTGTGTTTCCACCTGCCCGACAGAGTCACTGAACCTGGTGCGAAAGCCTGAGTCTGAACAGCACACTGTGCCCAAAGATATCATTGAAGCCTCTATTAAGCTTGGACAGGCGCGTGGCAAACTAAAACCTTTTAACCTGATACAGATGCAGCTAAAATCCAAACTGGACAGGCTATTGGCAGCGAGGTAAATAATAGCGAGGTGTCCTATAAGCACTCCTCACAATTTTGGTAATCCAAAATTTCCCTATAAAGACCACTGGCAAAATCATTTAGGACAAAATAATTAAAGAAACCCTGATTCTTTTTTCAAATTATTTTGCCAATTCTTTTATCACAAATTTAAACTGCACCCTGCCTTTGCCAATGACCAAATAAATCTGAAAAGGCTTTTTTGACTTTAACTTGATCGGTTTTTGACAGATGTCCAGCCTTACGGAGAATCAATTCATTATCAAGGGTAAATAACTTCATGCGAACAACTGAAGGCGCTGTCAATCCAGCGCTTCGCCTGCTTCTAATCGGGACATCCAAAGGCCAGGGAGCATTTTTTTGACTCGTTATCATAGCCAATACTGAATGTTCTATTATATCTCCAAAAATAGCTCTTTGTGACAAAACCAACGCAGGCCTTCGTTTTTGAGCAGTGCGATCAGAAAAGGGAAAAGGAACAACTACAACATCAAATTGCTCATAAATCACCGTACGCCTCCTCATCATTTTGAGACACCCATTCGCTTAATGTTGAATTCAGCGCAACTGCAAATTCAAGATCAACCGGCCTTGCCTTACGCAATTTGACTTCATCGCCATCGACGTCAAATATGATCGAATCTCCAGCATCGAGTTGGAGAATATTTCGTATAGGCTGAGGCACGGTTGCCTGATATTTCCTGGTAAGTTTGCTAGTGGCTGTTTGCATAATTCCTCCATTCACTGTAATGGGTAATACGGTAATACTATAATTTAAAGCTAAACCTGTCAATGGAAAAATTGTCTTACCATTTCTCAAAAATGAACACCCGGTGGCAACGATATTAATCACTAATCAAGTTTTGCCTCTACCCATTATATTATGATAAAAAATCATAAAAGACACTTGTGTTTTATGACATTTTTGATCAAATATTATCTATTCCATTCTACATGATTAATCAGACACAACGCCTGGTTCGGAGTTGTATTAATACAGAAAAATAAACTTAAAATAACTTCTTGCTTTCCGATAGAAGTCCGCGTCCTGAAACTATACGATTAATCTGGTTAGTCCCCTCGTATATCTGTGTCAACTTGGCATCTCGCATAAGCTTTTCCACCAATGAGTCTTTCATATAACCTGACCCGCCTAATATCTGGACTGCATCGGTTGTGACCTTCATTGCAGCGTCTGAGGCGAAGCATTTGGCTGTGGCAGCCTCAACTGAACATTTAATGCCTTGATCTAACATCCAGCTCGACTGAAGATACATCAGTCTTGATGCCGTGACTAAAGCATTCATGTCAGCAAGCATAAAATGCACACCCTGAAAATTCCCGATGGGTTGGCCGAACTGTTTTCTCTCCCTCGCCCAGTGCAGCGCCTCATCAAGGGCTTTTTGGGCTATTGCAGTACAGACTGCAGCGATGTTCACCCTTCCACTGTCGAGAGTCATCATTGCCAATTTGAACCCTTCGCCTTCTTGCCCGATCAGGTTTTCCTTGCTTAATTCCACATTCTCAAAGATTACTTCGGCCACATTTAAAGCCCTCTGACCCATTTTGTCCTCGACACGTCCTACCGATACACCAGTGGTGTCATTGGGTATTGCAAAACAGCAAATTCCTTTGATTCCTAAACTCCGATCTTTGGTGGCAAACAGGCATCGCAGGTCAGCGAACTGACCGTTGGTTATAAAGCATTTGGTGCCATTAATTACATACGAATCGCCCTTTTTCTCCGCCACTGTCTTCATCGAACCTGCATCCGAGCCGGCCTCTGGTTCCGTCAGGCAGAAACAGCCGCTACGGTAGCTCGCTGTCATGCTGCTTAAGAATTTTTTCTTTTGCTCATCGGTCCCAGCCAGAAGGATAGCCCCTGTTGCTAAGCTGGCTATGCCGATCATGCTCCCTATTGCACAACAATCGTAGTTTAAGGCTTCAGTTACAATCGCATGGGTAACATAATCCAGTCCCAGGCCACCATATTCCTTTGGGATTTTTGTGTACGTAAACCCCAATTTATGTGCCTTTTTTAAAATTTCCTCGGGATAAGCACCATCTTTGTCATATTGGAGTGCTACGGGCCTGATTTCCTTGGCGGAAAACTCTCTCGCTACTTCAAGGATCCTTTTTTGCTCTTCAGTCAGGCTAAAACCTATCATATCGACTCCCTCCTTCTAACATCAAATATTTTAGGAATACGGAATTAAGTTCCTCTACTCCAAGTAACCAATCGAAAATAACAAGTCAACACCGAATAGAAATTTCAGACTCTTTTCTCTTTTTATATAACCGGGATCTTTCCCTGTGCGGTGTATTTGCAGATGGTGATTTCGTGGAGCTTTAGATATTCAGGCACTTCCTTTGTGGTCATGATCTTGGCCAAACTATAATCTCCCGGAGGAAAGCCTTTTTCATTCGTGAAGCTATGGGATGGTATTTTTTCCTGAATACTCCCAATCTTGACTAAAATCAACCCAAAATAAATGAAAAACCAACATTCGATCGGTTAGGTCACGTAAGTCAGACAAGAACAGGTTTTTGAGGTGGTTGCTATTTTGATCTTGTCGGAGGATATCACAGCTCTGAACGGAGGCGACTCGCGTATTAAGGGGCGTTCTTTACTTATTAAGTTTCAATATCAGATAATATCTTAAGTTAAAAAGTAAAGAACGTCCCGCATCACTGTTCATGCTGTTGTTCGAACCAGGGTTATTTGGAAACCTCTTTCAGTCTTTCGGCTATCCAGATTTTAATAATAGACTGCCGAGGCACACCAAGTCGTTTAGCTTCCTTATCCAGACTATGAATCATCCATACTGGGAAGTCCACATTGACTCTCTTCTGATCCTGGCCAGGCCTCTTGGCGTTTGAAATATCAAGGAATTCGGTAATATCTTCCCCGGAATCAAACTTTTTATCTAAGTCCTTAGCTTTCATAAATCTCAATCTCCTCTTTTCGGGATCGGCGTACGGAAATAATCCTGACTTTTTCATTCCGGTAAGTGATGATTGTCGACCAGCATTTATCAGAAATTTTACCGATTATAAGGAACCTTTCTTCATCAATGGTTTTAGCAGGGATTTCAATTCGATCCGGATCATTCCATAAAGCTTGGGCCTCTATAAAGTCGATCCCATGTTTTTTCTTATTAATTCGGCTTTTTTGTTTTTCGAATTCAAATTCCATGACGGTATAGATAGTATACTATAATTATACCAAAAGTCAACCCCGATCATTCCCCATTTATGACTCGAACGGCGCTCTTCAGCCGCGTCGATTAGCTGTCGGATTCCAGGTAGACGCACCGGTTACCCGGCGCTTCCCCCACAGACCCGGACTTGAAGATTTCCCTCATCCGGTTCCTCGGTTCCGATCCTTTTCACCAGATCGGAAACCACTCAGGCGACACCCCGAGTGGCGAATGACTATGCTGCCCTTCAGGAGTACATACGCTGTATGATAGGTACCTTCATTTCCGCCGATTTCTGCGACCTTGCGTACTGACAGAGGTTCTGCAGCAGATTCACCTTCGAGTTTCTTCAGTTCAGCGAGTTTCTCCGACGAAAACACGCTTCGCAGGTCGCTCAGGCTATCCCCCGTAGACTTTCGAATGGTATTTGCCATGCGCAGTCTTTGCACATGGAAATAGTCGATATACTTTTCGACATAAGTCTCGTCAGCGAATATCGCATCGAAATGAAAGTGCGCTTCGATATGAGAGCGAAATACAACCGAACTCGCTCCCGTCATGCCTTTTAGGTTCAGTAGGATGAGTGCCTGATACAGCTCGTTCATTCTCGCGAATAGCAATAGGGCAACGAACGTTCTCGTATCTTGAGTTTTTGCAATGCGACCGCTGAGGAATTCGTGGCATAGAAGGTTAAGCTCTTCCGCGGCCCTCACGACTTCTTCGTATGTCTCCCTGTTGGTCCGCGCCCATTCCTGAATCGCTCCAAACAAGAATCCGTTTTCGTCGAATGATATCATCGTTTCGTATGATCTCTAACGACAACAATGAGCAGTGCCGAATTAAGGGCATAATGGTTTAAAATAAGAAAACTTACATTAAGGTCAACACATTCCAAAATGCCCCAGCTTTAGGCATCTGCTCCATTATTTGGTTCGGCTTTTAATTTTGGTTCATTATTAAA
>JBDRFJ010000166.1:0-166977 GCA_043818915.1 Pseudomonadota bacterium
CTGGAGGTAAGCATGACTCTTTATAAAGGGATATAACTTACTGAAAAGAAAGTAAAACCGTTTAAAAGGGCGTAAGACGTAAGAGAGGAGCGGTAAGGATTTTGCGCAAAAAATGTGCAAAAGTTTTCACATAAAGTAAAAATCTTTTCACCTAAGAAGGCATTTTTTATTCCTTTCTTGACAAAAAATGTTACCTTAAGTAAAAATCGCAAGATGAAATGATCGGACTAAGATCCGGTAAGTTATAGTATTTTGACATGTTAACCAGAAGCTGCTGACAGCCGTAAGCGTTGGTATAAAATTTGCTCTATATTTCACATAATACGATAAACGGTACCACGTATACTCCACCCTCTTTGGTATAGGCATATGAAAGCACGAAATTCTATTTTTTTGCTGGCTACAATATTTGTATTTACTCTATTGCTATCTTTTATTTCTCCTTCCGTCTATGCCAAAGTAACAGGACCCTGTGCAAATTGTCACACTATGCATAACAACCAGAGTGGCTTACCCATGGCAACGTATGGTAGTGGCCAGGCATGGGAAGACACAGATCCACAACCTGCGCTGTTGCGTGGCACATGTCTGGGATGCCACGGCATGGGCGGTGGAAGTAGGATCGTAACCATAGGTGGCAGTGAGATCCCTCAGGTCTATCACACTGATAGCACAGATTTGGCAGGAGGGAATTTTAGGTACATTGAAACAGGCGGAGATAGCAGGGGGCACAATGTAGTTGATCTTAATGTCGCCGATAATGTTCTGAGCAGCCCCCCGGGTTATAATTGTGCTTATCCGGTCTCAAATACACAACTCACATGTGCCGGGAATTACGGTTGTCATGGTTACCGCTATAAGAATCAAGGGACTGCGTCAGAGATCATGAAAGGCACTCACCATAAGAATGTGGATGGAAAGTGCGACGTCGCAGATGATGTTTACAACAGCTATAGATTCTTATTAGGTGTAAAGGGGCTCGAGAATACAATAGACAAATGGGAGAATAAGAATGTCGACAGTCATAATGAGTACTATGGGGCAAACACGCCTATGACGGATGGTAGTTGTTTTGACTGCCATGCCTTTGCTCCCGGCTCCATGAACGCAAGCCCGGCAAGCAACACTATAAGCGGATTCTGTTCCACATGTCATGACGACTTTCATTTCTTATACGGAATAGGTGGTGACACCAACTCGCCCTTTGCGAGGCACCCCAGTGACATAATCTTGCCCGGAGGTACCACCGAATACGCAGCATATACAACTTACAGCGTTGAGGCCCCTGTTGGCAGAACTATAGTCCTTGACGGTCCGAGTGGCACTGTTACGCCAGGAACAGACGTTGTCACATGCCTTTCCTGCCATGCGCCCCATGCTACAAACTATCCCGATATATTGAGGTGGGATTACAACAACATGAATGCAGGCGGTGGAGGTCCGGATACTGGCTGTTTTACCTGCCATACCGGGAAAAATGGCTCTTAGTCTTAAACTAAGCGCGACCCTGAGCGTATTGTGAACATCTGAAAGAAAACCAATATAAATTCCAATCCACAATCCAATTTTCTTAGTTGTTCCAGAAAGTTCTTATAAGCCCGTTCAATATTTATCCTTGCCATACCGGGACACGGCCTTACGCCAGAAGAAGTAAGAGCCCGGCAAAAGCGGTTGAGTATTTATATAAATGCTGATATATATGGCCCGAGCGTTAAATGATTCCACCCCGTGAACGGATACCAGAAAAACTCTTTGATTGAGGAGACGGTCTTGTGGCGAAAAAAACAATGTCGGTGTTATGGCGCCTCTGTATCGTATTCTCTTTTGCGCCTTTTTCTTATAATCTAGCCTTTAGCGAACCGTCCGGCAAGGTTATCATCTTCCATGCCGGAAGCCTTACCGTTCCGTTCGCGCACATGGAAAAAGAGTTTGAGGCACGGCATCCCAACGTGGATATCGTTCGCGAGCCTTCCGGGAGCAGGAGATGCGCCAGGAAGATTATCGATTTGAAAAAGCCATGCGATATAATGGCCTCGGCCGACTATACTGTTATCGATAATCTCCTCATCCCAAAGTATGCCGAATGGAATATCCGCTTCGCGACCAATCGAATGGTATTGTGCTATACGGATCACAGCAGATTTGCTGAAGAGATCACACCTGATAATTGGTACGACATCCTGAACCGAAAGGGCGTAACCTGGGGACATGCCGAACCTAACATTGATCCGTGCGGTTATCGAGCGTTAATGGTGCTTCAGTTGGCTGAACGATACTACAAGCAAGCCGGACTCTATCAAAAGCTCATTGCCAATCGCCCCAAGGAAAATATCCGGCCCAAGTCGGTTGAACTGGTTTCTCTCCTGAAGACAGGGCACATGGACTACGCGTGGGAATACCGGTCAGTGGCGGTACAGCACGAGTTAAAGTTTATTGAGCTTCCCGATCAGATCAATCTTGGAAATTACAAGTTCGATGATTTTTATGGACAGGCCGTTGTGGAAGTCTCCGGCAAAGAACCGGGCAGCGTTGAGACAGAAAAGGGCAAGTCGTGTACATACGGGATCACCCTGATAAAGAACGCACCCAACAGGGACGCGGCGCTTTTGTTTCTGGAGTATCTTTTGAACGAAAATGGCGGATTGAAGGTTCTTAGTCAGATGGGGCAGCCCCCTTTTATTCCGGGCCGTGTTCCCACAGAGGCTGTGATGAAAAAACTTCCTCCTTCGCTTCAAGTGTTGGCAGAGGTAAAAGAATAACAAGGTGCAATGGTCAGGTCTGATTGCAGGCCGTACTGATATGTAGGGGAGGAACCCAAATGGACATTACCGAGCGCAAGCGGGCGGAGGAAAAAATCAGAAGTTATCAATTTATGGTTGAATCCGCTCATGATGTTATTTTTTTCAAGGACTTGCAAAGCCGCTATGTTATCGCCAACGCCAAGACCTTAGAGGCCTTTGGATTATCCAAAGAAAAAGTTATTGGAAAGAATGACTATGAAATAATGTCAGATAAAGAGGAAGCCAGGAAAAATGTTGAAGATGACCAGGTTGTTTTCAAGACAGGCAAGCCAAAAGAAATTACCAAGCACATGACCGGCGCGGATGGAAAAGAATACTGGTTCCAGGCTATAAAGGTTCCGCAATTTGATGATAAAGGAAACATTGTTGGGCTCGTTGGCATTGCCCGTGATATTACCGAGCACAAGCGGGCGGAGGAGGCACTAAAGTCTCAACTGGGCCTTGAACAGGTCGTTGCCGCCGTATCAACAAGCTTTATCAACCTGGCACCTGACCAGATTGACGACGGGATAAGCCGTGCGTTAGAAACCATAGGAGTCTTTTCCGGAGTTGACCGCAGTTACGTTTTTCTTTTTTACGACAACGGGACAAAGATGGACAATACACACGAATGGTGTGCCGAAGGGATTGAACCACAAATCCACAACCTAAAAGCGATGTCGGTTGACGTCCTACCGTGGTGGATGGATAGACTTAATCGATTCGAGAATATTCATATACCCCGTGTGGCCGATCTTCCAGCCGAAGCAAGCGCCGAAAAAGCAATCCTACAATCGCAGGACATCCAATCGCTTGTCGTCGTTCCAATCGTCTATGGCAATTCCCTCCTTGGATTCCTCGGGTTTGATTCGGTACGTGTTGAAAAAATATGGTCCGAAGAGTGGATCAGCCTGCTCCAATTAATAGGCGAAATTTTTGCAAATGCCTTGGAGCGCAAGCGGGCAGAGGAAGAAAAAAGGGAACTGCAAGCCCAACTCCAACAAGCCCGGAAGATGGAGGCCATCGGCACCTTAGCAGGCGGCATAGCTCACGACTTCAACAACATACTAATGGGAATTCAAGGATACGCCTCTTTGATGCTTCTCGACATCGACTCCTCTCATCCACATTATGACAGACTAATGAGCATTAAAAAACAGGTTCAAAGCGGCGCCAGACTAACCTCACAACTCCTTGGCTATGCCAGGAAGGGAAGATATGAGGTCGAATCCATTAGTCTGAACAAATTGGTGGAAGAGACCTCTGAGACTTTTGGCAGAACTAAAAAGGAGATTACGATTCATCGAGAGCTTGCCAGGGACTTATCTGCAATTGAGGCAGACCGCGGACAAATTGAGCAGGTCCTGTTGAATCTATATGTAAATGCCGCGGACGCCATGCCTGGCGGTGGGGATCTTATCTTGAAGACCACGAATACGACCCGCGATGATATAAAGAGCAAGCTGTATAATCCAAAGCCGGGCAACTATGTCCTGTTAACGGTGACCGACACAGGCATAGGTATGAATCAAGAGACCCAAAAGCGCATTTTTGATCCGTTCTTTACAAGCAAGGAGATGAGCCGGGGGACAGGTCTTGGTCTGGCTTCGGCTTACGGTATCATAAAGGGCCATGATGGATATATTGATGTTGAATCTGAGAAAGGGCGTGGAACCACGTTCAGGATTTATCTTCCTGCAACGGGGAAAAACGTCCGGAAAGCCGTCAAAACTCCTGATAAAACCATTAAAGACATGAAAGGCACCGGGACTGTCCTTCTGGTGGATGATGAACCGGTTGTCCTGGAAGTAGGCAAGGGATTGTTGGAGGCGATGGGCTACAGGGTACTCACAGCTCAAGATGGACAAGAGGCCATAGAGATTTACAGGGAAAAACGTGATGCTATAGACACAGTCATCTTGGACATGGTTATGCCCAATATGGGAGGCGGTGAGACCTATGACCGACTGAGTGAGATCAACCCGGATATAAAGGTTCTCCTTTCAAGTGGATACAGCATAGACGGCCAGGCGACCGAAATATTGGAACGCGGTTGTAATGGCTTTATTCAGAAACCATTCGATGTCGAAGAGATGTCCGTAAAGATAAGGGAGATTATAAAACAGGGATGAGCATGTGAAAACAAGCAAAGAGAGCTTTTACTGGCTGGCCGGCTTGTGCGGCGCAATCATCATGGCGTTTATTGTTATCCCGCTTGCCGAAGTGATCACGCAGCCGTCCTGGAAGGATCTTGCCGACACCTTAAAAGACAGAGATGTAATAAGGTCGATCTGGTTGAGCGTATATACCTCGGCAATTGCCGCCGGTATCTCTCTTGTGTTAGGAACTCCTTTTGCCTATCTGCTGGCCCGCAGGGAATTCTTTGGAAAGAAATTGATAGAAAGCATGGTTGATCTCCCTATTATGATTCCCCACCCCGTGGTTGGTATCGCCATATTGAGCGTTGCAGGGCAAAACCACTGGCTGGGGAGTATGATGCAGGAGATAGGGATCCGGGTAATGGGTTCGGTCACGGGCATAGTAGCAGTGATGACATTTGTGGGGATGCCGTTTTATGTCAACGCGGTCAAAAACGGTTTCCAGAGTATCCCCCAGCGTCTGGAACATGTGTCCCGGAGCCTGGGGGCTTCGATGACCGGCACGTTTTTTAGGATCACCCTTCCGCTTGCATGGCGGAGTATCCTGGTCGGTATGATCATGTGCTGCGCCAGGGCGATTAGCGAATTTGGCGCGGTAGTTATTATTGCCTATCATCCCATGGTTGCTCCGGTCATGATTTACGAACGCTTTGAGGCATATGGGTTAAAGTATTCTCAACCCATGGCGGTATGGCTTATAATAGTCTGCCTCTTTTTGTTTCTCATGTTGCGATTGGTGTCCGTGCGTAAGGGCAAAGTTTAATTAATCCGCAGAGTACGCAGATAACACAGATTCAAAAATGGAATATCCCACCGCAAAGACGCAAAGAACGCAAAGGAAGACCTAAGGCAAAAGCCTCTTGCGGTGTCTTATAAATAAAGGGGTAGATCGAATTGTAAATATTTACTGGAAGTAAATGCCAATAGGCTTTGAAACTTTGCGCTCTTTGCGCCTTTGCGGTGAACTAAATTATAAATAGCGATATGATTACCATCAAGAATATTTCTGTTACTTTTCCGGGATTTTCGTTAAAAGACATCGATTTTACGATCGACGAGGGGGAGTTTTTTATCCTTTTGGGGCCGACCGGGGCCGGGAAGACAGTGCTTTTAGAGGCCATTGCAGGGCTGGTTCCGGTACGGAGTGGGCGTATAACGATTACCGGCCATGATGTCACGGACCTGCCTCCAGAAAAAAGGGAGGTCGGAATCGTCTACCAGGATTATGCACTTTTTCCCCACCTTTCCGTACTGGAAAATATCCGCTACGGTCTTCGTTTCCACAACATAGACAAACAGGAAAGCGAGTTCCGCCTAAGTAGACTCCTGGAACAATTGGGTCTTAGCAATCTGGTTCATCGTTCCATAGAACACTTGAGCGGTGGCGAAAAGCAGCGGGTTGCGCTTGCGCGCTCTCTTGTGGTGGCGCCTTCCATATTACTGTTAGACGAACCGCTAAGCGCCCTTGATTCCAATTTTAGGGAAGGCCTCCGCAGGGAGTTGAAACGACTGCAACAGGAAACAAAGATAACCTTTTTCATGGTAACGCACGACCTTGTTGATGTAATGTCGTTGGCCGACCGGGTCGCGATTATCAATAATGGCCGTATAGAGCAGGTGGGAACAGTTCCGGATCTCTTTCAACGCCCGAATACCGCTTTTGTTGCGGAATTCGTAGGAATGAAGAACGTATCGCCGGCTACGTTTAATGCCGACAAGGCCTTTTTAGGAGATATTGTCCTTGATTTGAAGGAGGCTCCTGAACAGGGGAAAAAACATATAGCCATACGCCCCGAGGACATCACTCTCAGCAAGGAATCGTTGTCAGGACCAAATGTCTTCAAGGGAAGGGTATCGGGGATTTCCATCAACGGTTTTGCGTGTGAAGTTTCCGTACAGGTGGGAAACATTCAATTCAAGGTATTAGTTGCAAAAAGCGCACTCTTTGATTTACACTTATCCGAAGGTATGGACGTCTGCCTTTCGATTCAACCATCTTCTATTCATGTTTTTTAGTTTTGCAACGGAAAATTTGGAGTACAACCCGTTAAGGTTTAGAAGGAGTATCCTAATGACCCGTCCGAGATTCTGGACGATATCTTTTATTGTTCTGTTCACTCTTTTCCTCGGCAGCGTCACAGCCGACGCCATGACCGTATATCAATATACGGATAAAAACGGAACGGTCTGCTTTGTGCAAGACCCGAACCAGATTCCACCCGAGTACAGGGAAGATGTGAAAAAGATAGAACTGAAAGAGAGAAAAGACGCGGGTGAAAAGAGCAGTGATGTAGATACAGTAAAAGAGGGGGCAGGGCGTAAAGAAGCAGTCAAGGAAAAGATAACCGATCTGAAACAGAAAGGGCGTGAGCTGAAGGAGACAGGTGAAAGGGAAGTTGCCAGGGGATTTGAATTGGTCTCCTCTTTTTTGCGTGACCAACGGTCTTGCCTGATTGTTTATGCAGTGGGGGGCGTGATACTGTTTATTATCGTATCCGTTGTCCTGAAAAAATATCTGGACAATTTTGTGCTCCGTCTTTTTATTAAGATGGTTATGGTGTTCACTTTTTTCGCTGTTGGTTATCTGTTCTATATGTCTTACATGAGCGAGCAGCTTAGTTTTTTTGACCAACAGCTTACGGATCATACTGGTTCCGATTCCAAGGAGGGGCACCGCAAATTGGTTACGCCCAGACAGATTGTAGACAGGGCCAAAGATGCGGCTGATGAGATGAACCGCAGGACAAAACAGAGCGAAGAGATGCTAAAGTAATAGAAAGGATAACGGAAAAAATAGAGGTTACCGCCAACTTCTGAATCGTTACTATTAAGTATCCATCCAGAGATGGTAGATTTTGTCTCGAGACAAGGCCGCACAAAGGTTTATTCCGGAGGCGTAGCAGCGCTACGTCGAGGACAAAAACCTGCGGAGAACGCAGTATCGGGGCAAAAGGTGCCGTTTCTGGATGGATACTGGAATAACGCGTGACAGGGCTCTCGCGCTCTTACACCAATACATAGAGAATCAAAATATGGTCAAACATTGCCTGGCAACGGAAGCGGTGATGCGGGCGCTTGCCGATGATCTCGGTGAAGATGCCGACCAATGGGCAATGGCCGGGCTTTTGCACGACTTAGACGTGGAGCTGGTAAATGCTGATCTCTCTGTTCACGGATTGGAGACCGAAAAGATTCTGCGCGAAAAAGGGGTGCATGAATCGATCATTGAATCGATCAAGTTTCACAATGAAAAGGCCCATGATCAAAAACGTTCAACGCCTTTTCACCATGCCCTTGCCGCAGGAGAGACCATTACCGGGCTTGTCATTGCCACGGCCCTTGTTTATCCCGACAAGAAGATCAAAAGTGTCAAGCCGAAGTCGATTGTCAAGAGGATGAAAGAAAAATCGTTTGCAGCAGGCGTTGATAGAAGTATAGTAATGGAGTGCGAAAAGATCGGCTATGACATCAACCGGTTCGCCGCATTATGCCTCCAGGCCATGCAGTCTATTGACGCGGAGCTGGGGTTGTGACGGTTAGACTTTGACGGCTTAGCTCGGTCAAGGACTAAAAAAGGCAAACCAATACTAAATCAGAAATGGTTCAAGCAATTGTTTGGGGTAACCGAAAAGTTATGAGAAGGAAAAAACGATGGTTGAAAAAGATCATGTCGGTTCGTCTTACCGTAAGGCAGTAAAACTAAATCAAGGCATAGGATGTAAGGGTAAAATGGTGGTTGGGAATTGGATATAAGTTCATTTTTGACACACTAAGCCAAAATAAGAAACTATATGTTTTCAAGACTAAAACAGATAATAACACAGCAAAACATAGCTGTTGACTTAGGGACAGCGAATACTCGCATTTATACCCCTGGAATTGAACAAATTACAGAAGAACCTTCTTCGGTTCGACATACTAAAAATAATGAAATAACGGAGATTTCAGATGAATATATATCATATCTCAATAGCACACTTGTATCCATGCCTCTTCGCGGAGGGGTGATTGTTGATATTAAAAATGCTATCACATTGTTAAAACCATTATTAAAACGAACCGGTAAATGGTTGAGGCACCCGGTATCATTGGCTTGTGCACCGACAGACACTACCGATAAAGAACGTGGACTTCTTGCTGAAGCAGTTCTCCATGCTGGTGCGTCACATGTGGCAATTATCCCAGAGGTTTGGGCTGCTGCAATTGGAGCCGGCATAGACCCTACGTTGCCATATGTACAAGTGCTTATAGATATTGGCGAGGGCGTTACTGATATGGCTGTCATCCGCGATGGGCGTCTTATTCATGCTTCAGCGGTGCGAACAGCCTGCAGTGACTTTCAAAAAGCGGTGCGATCCGTAGTCATGTCAAGACACAAAGTATACTTATTCCCCGCTGAGACTGAACGATTAACTCACGAAATTTCATCAATGTCTCAACAGCAAGTATGTCCCAATAAGCTGATAACAGTTAATGGTATAGACATTATTAAAAGGTGTAGAGTGACCATTGAGGTAAATAACAAGGATATTATCAGCGCCATGGAACCGGTGGTTTATAAAATTCTCAAAATGATCAAGTTTGGTTTACAGAAACTTCCTGAAAGTGCTTCTTGCGAGATATTAGAATCCGGAATTTGTCTAACAGGTGGGGGAGCTTGCATTAAAGGGATAGATAGGTTGATAGCATTAAAAACAAACCTGGATGTCAGAATCGCTCCCGACCCAATACACTCCGTCATTAATGGCGCGATCCAGACATTGGACTATTGGAAGGAAAAAGAACGTTGGTGGGAAAATATCGTTTGGCCTAAATTATCATCATAAGCCGCTCCGGGGCTTCCATGATCGAATATTTATTTTTTAAGATGGTGACCCTATTTCTTCCCCCAATGCCAGGCAGGGCAGATGGAATTTTATCTGTTTCTGCTTTGACCAGCCGAATCGCCGGAGACGTGACCCGTACGTCCGGTGGCGATGGGGCGCTCAGCGATGGGCGTCCCTATCCCGATAGATACGGACACTATCTTTTACCCTCTACTTTTCTTTTTATTACTATATCCTGGATAAAGCTTCTCACCACAATCAGGGCAAATACTATGGCTGAATTTTGCATCAGTATTATCACGAACATAAACTTCAACGGGATGCCACATGCCCTTATCATCCCGAATTTTTTTACAAGAACTACAGATAGGTATAAATCCGCTCAGTACTTTGGTAAGGGCATTTTGGAGATTCTCGTATAGTACGTTACGTTCATTCTCAAGATTCTTATGCTGTATAATACTGCCTATTCGTTCAGCAATGGTATCAATCAGAAATCTCTCATGCTTCAAAAAGGGGCCTTCTTCACATGCGGCTTTATTTTCAAGATAGCAAACTTCCAATATTCCGATTTGTTGTCCCTTTATTTTGATAAGGGCTGTCTGTTTAAAAGTAGTGTGCTTATAGTTCTCTGTTTGGTATTCTTGCCCCTCTATTACGATCCGGGCACAGGTAATATCAGAGTATTGCCAAGCTGGAGGAATAAGATCAACTATACTACGGAGTATGGCTTCCAACGAAATCTCTTCTTCGACTATTTTAGCAATACCGTAAAGACAATTAAGCTCCTTTACTCGCTCATTTAAGAAATGTGTCTCTTTTCTAAATAATTCTTCAGCCTGCTTGCGAGCCTTTTCTTCCCTGTCTCTTTTTAATCGTGCATCCAAAATCGGAGCTATCTGATTTGCTATAGTTTCTAATAACGCACAATCATCTTTGTTATAATCAGACGATTTATTGCCTACAAGCAAATTAGCAATTACAGCTCCCCTAAAAATAATAGGTACATCCAACGCCCTGAATACAGGAACATGCCCTTTTGGAACACGGAACGGTTGATTTGAGCATAGCGTTTTCTTTTCAGTGATTGCTTTCCCCCATATACTACCCCATGTATCACGAGGAAATACTTTATCCTTATCAGGAATTTCGCGTTGAGCCCATACATCTCTTGTCATAGCTGGACAGACAAGAGTGCCTTCTTGATCAATATAGCAAAACACTCCATACTTGCTATCCATTGCATTAAGTACAATTTGCAATACATCACTATACATTTCATTATCAGGAACAGTGAGGAATACTTGAGTGATTTGGTTTATTATGGCTAATTCAAGCTTTCTTTTGCCCATTTCTTCCGACTCCAAATTTCTTGAGGTCAAACTTTCCCTTAACCCTTATTCTTGTCTTGAGCTCTTCCACAAAACGCTTGCCCCCAACGGCAATGCTTTCTGTCCACCCCCTGCGATCCTTGGCAAACTTCAACAGAAACTCCTTTTTGTGACATCTATGTGTCAGGCGCCACGTATGCCCCGGAATATAATGTTGGTTTGCCCTGGCCATGTCAGCTCGCCATCTTTCTTAAACTCTTCTTTTGGGCATCAAAATAGTCGCTCTAAGCCCAAAATTTAGGCCATTTTCCATAACGTCAATAGATTAATTTGGTCCGACCCGAATTTTTCCATTTGCCGCATCCGCATCATATCAATACTCCATCAACTTCTGTGCAAGACGGTGGAGTTCAGGATTAGCCAGAGCCGAGACTTTTTTCTTTACGGCTCGGGAATAGTATTCCCTTTCGGTCTTGTTGAACGGTTCGCCTTTTAATTTCTTTTGGAACAGCTCTTTTTGTTTTGGCGAAAACAATTGAGATAAAGCATATTCGAGAGACAAGTCCTCATATTTTTCTTTTAGCCGTTTTGTTTTTTCAGCATCCTGTTCAAAATAATTATTAAAAGTCTCTTTTAAGCGAGAAGAGTGAAAACGTTTGTTGCCGAAAGAAGCAACTTTACCATGGACTAAGGAATTTCTTAATTTTTGCAGGTGAGCAAGGTCTTGATTTGAAAATCTTTTTTTTAATTGGTTCGACCAAACAAATGATAAATGATAGTATTGATATAATGCTAATGATAATAGTAATAGAGAGTGAAAATCTTCTCGTTCCTGTCTTTTTGTTAAATTCTTTAAGACCTGGTCATAATCAAAATAATACTCTTGAGCGGCATTAGCCAACAAAACAGGGAATCCCTCCCATAGTCGTGTATCTTTACTTTTAACAACCTCGGCGAGGGTTTTATTAACATCAAAATCCTCCTTAGCTTCCATAAGTGAAAAGCCAAGACGGTTTAAATTTTCTAACAATTCCTTTTTAACCATGGAGTTCCTCCTTTTCAAGGAGATTTAAAAAATGTTCTAAGTGCCCGGTAATTCGATCTTCAGAAATATCATAATTAGCTAACTCCTTAAAGTGTTGTTCAATACGTTTAATATCAATCTTGTCCTTACACGCTCTCACAAGCATCAGGCAATCTTCAAAATCAACATCTGCTCCGCGAAAAAGTTTACTGACGACCAAATCATATTCATTCAAAATACCGATATAAAGATGAGAAAACTCTTTTAACAACACATGGTTCCCCTCTTTTAGGGGCGATTCCAACAATTCCGTTGTATGGATGCGCTTTCCCGGAAACATATCAAATATAAATAAGTCTCCTTTTTTCTGCCAACCTGCTCCTGTTGTTTGTTGATAGCCTAACTCTTTCAAAATCTTGATTAAATACTTATACTCCGATTCAATGGGGACCAAAAAATCGACATCTTTGGTAGATGGTTTAATATCTAACAAGGTTAGCGCTGTTCCTCCACAGGCAATAAGATGGATCTTACGTTTAAGAAATACGTTCCATTGCCCCAACACATCTAATAATGTCTGTTTATTCAGTCTGTATTCCATAAATTGTATTTAAACATACAAGAATATGTATATATATGTACATTACGTTGTATAAAAAAATACAATGTACAGCTCGCATTGTCAAGAAAATAATCAGGGCAATAGGGGAGGGCAATATGGTAGATTCAACTTCAAAGTGCACCATAAGCAAATAAAATAGTTTCTGCTCCGGACTGGCTCGGGGCGTTGCCGTGATGGAATCTCGCCGTACACATGCCGCTCGTATTTTTTCATTAATAATTCGGAATAGATGATAAGAGAAACCAGCGATTGGTTCGGAGTGAATATATCAAAATCCTATCGAAACAGCGATTGGAAAGGGTAGGGGGCCGTATACATAGCAGGTATGGTTAATTGTTGTTTAATGGGGTTCCGTACGCTTTAATTTCGTGAATCCCGATCCAGTTCGCTTGCCTATTATCCTTGGCTTCGCTACTTGCTCTAATCCTTAATCGCCGCACGGGTTTCTTAAGATATTGCTCGGCAACGTGTGTTATTCTCTGGCCGGGGATCCCGCCTTTCTTGATAAGCTCCCAATCCTCCATGGAAGGATAGTTCTCGGCAGAAAATGACTCCTGTCCATAGAGCTCCCACCTCGTAACGTAATTATTTTGTCCCACAGAAACACCGAAAGTGCCCCATTCAAGCATGATTTCCGACAGGGTATATATTCCCTTCAGGTCAACCACATAGTCAAAAGCAAAGTCCCCAGGACAGGCCATTGTACCGTGGTTCCCGTCAGTCAAATTGGACGGATAAGCTCCCGAATTTACACTATACCACTCGTAAAACTGTACATGAGACTTCAATCTTCTAGAATCAAATTGGAGTACATGTGGATACTTTTTTTGATCTTCACCCTTAATCCTTTTGATATCTAAGAAGATCTCAGCTACAGGCTTATTGAGAGCTATATTGAGATGGTCGACTTTTTCATGAATTTTCGTGTGTTTTTCTTCGCTGTCTGCTGTGGAAGCTTTAGAAGGCTCCGAGCTTTTCTTGTCAGGAGGCACTGGTTTAGCAAAATACTCACTAGTATACATCTTGAAAGTATTGGTTTCTGGGTCATACTTTATTCCACTTTCCGTTTTTATTGCCCTTTCACTCGGGCAGAAAGACCTGATGATCATGACGGCAAGCCAAACAAAAATAATTAAACATCCAATTCTGAGCCCCATTTTAAAACACCAAAAGGTCTTTTTTCCCAATTTGTTGCTTTGTTTAGTGTTTTGCATAGGTTACAACCTTTGGAGGTGAGTTCTTGCCGAAACATTCTTAGCCCAACAGATATTATATTGAACTCATTTTTTCCTAACAGTAATTAGTCCTACATAATGCAAGATTTCTTGCCATTACCCATGTACGTTGTTGAAATAGGTCTGTTGTAGATATGGTTTGTATACCCTAAATTTTTCGTGTTTTCAATAGCTTCCATCAATAGCAGTAATAGGAAGTATAGCAATTAACCTCGCTGCTCTCTGACGCAAGGAAGAAGGAGCGTAGGGAGCAGCTGCTTGTTATCGCAGGATTTTGTTATTAATTTTGAGCCAGTGTCACAGTAAGCCAATAGAAACTGACCAATATAAATATAGACCCAAAAATGGATTTTCCGATTTTCGAATCTCCAAAGCTAAAGAAAGGAATATCTGAGATAAATTTCAAAATCCTGTTTCGTTCAGAGAATAAGGCACTCAAAACAATAGTAGTTCCGAAGACAAATGGCAAAATGATTTTCAGAATAGTGTAAAATCCATTTGACAATGACGCAAGGACCGCTATTAGTGCATACAACAGACAGGCCGTTATTGTGATCCAAAAAGCAAATAATTCCTTTTTTGTGTCATTCATACGAGATAACGGGCTCATCACGTGTCAGAAAAGCCGTCAGGCTTTTCTGATCAAGTGCATGAGCAATGTTGGATGATTTAAGGCTATTTGTTAAAGACCTTCATCGACTCTTAAATTGAATATTTCGTTCGGAAGCTCCATATTTCCATATAGCTCAATAATCAATTTGTCTATTTCAACTTGCATTCGTCTTCCAAGGTCTAAATTTGTCTCCTTTATTATCTTAAAAAAGTCTATTTCAAATAATTTATAACTAACTTGAGTACCAATTTCTGGGCTTTTCAATACCTTGTTTCCATCAACTCCAAGGGGAACATTTGGTGGAACAATTTGGGCTTTTCTGACTTTCATATCACTGTGTGCGAAGAGTTCATGTCTTGCTTGCAAAAGCCTGTCATGGGTAGCCTGATATTGTGGATTGTCGAATTTGCTCCACTTTTTTGGAAGGGAACCATGGGGTTCATTTTTCGTGAATGGACGCGAATAACAAACAACAACAGAAGTAGTAAGCGGATATAATTTTTCATCCTTAATATTGTTAACAGTTTTCAATATGAGCTCACAGGCTCTTAAAGATGCATTCATATCCGATCGGGCAATTAAAAGTCGATATAAATCTCTTTTTTGATGCGATCGAGCAGGTGGTTGTTTGGAAGGTATAGAAAAATCAACCATTTCTATTATTCATCCAACAGATATTGTGCTGAATGCTGCATATTACAATTATAATGGATTCTACATATCACAATACTGGGCTTGCCCCTGCCATTCATAAATTCAAGATTTCTTGCCACTATACGTAACACAAAAACCAAACAATTTAATTAAATATATCTAATTAATATCATATCATTTGCCAAACAGTCGATCAAAATCTTTATCAACTCAAAAGCGGGGGTGAATCATAAAGATATCACCGCGGAAAAAATTGGACATTTTGAAACTACCTCAAATTTGATGTTATGCTTAAATTGTGGAAACAGTAATGCCAATATGGAATCAAATATGGGTATGAAAACTCGGTTTTCTGTTTAGCCAACGAGGAGGGGTTATATATCCTCTACCAAAATGACTTTCGCGACCTTCCCAACGACTTTCGCTTTATGCTTTGCATTTTCTCCTGCCGGGATTATCAGACCATCACCGCTCTTCAACCTTTTACAGGTACCATTGAAATCGATTTCCAATTCCCCCTCTATTACGTATCCGACATGACCTTTTTTACACCAATCCGATTCAACGAAATTCTGCGCGAATTCAATGAGGCGAAGCTGTCTGCCGTCTTGTACAATTGCTTTAAACCTGACACCGGGCGCTGGTTCCGTCCACTCTATTGATTCGAAGTCTATTACAAATTGTTCCATCAATCGTTCCTTGGCAAAGGTCTCTTTATAT
This sequence comes from Pseudomonadota bacterium, assembly GCA_043818915.1. GTDB lineage: Bacteria > Desulfobacterota > Desulfobacteria > Desulfobacterales. Next base: position 15,965 of record JBDRFJ010000166.1, read on the forward strand.
GGTGATGCTCCCCTCCATCTTATCCATCACGTAAAACAACTCAAGCAAGTGTTATAAGCAGAAGAGTTATTAACAACCCGTCTTTGTGCAAAAAAAAACTGCCGGTTTTTCCGGCCTGGCGCACTGACTTGGGTGACCGTGCCGAGTTCACCGCGGCACATCGTAGAAGAAGCCATTTGCGGCTTTCACATTTCTGCCCCGCAAGAGTTTCCATGCCAGGTGGGGATTCTTGGCGAAGTACCAATCGCCGAATGTGTCGAACTTTCGACAAGAGGTCTCTATGTGTGCCTTTGTTATTGTCTTGAAACGCTTTCCCCGTGCCTTTCCGCGTAGCTTTAGTCGTCTCGCAAAGTCAATGTCTTCGGCGCTTACGAGCGACTCATCAAAACCATGGATTGCCTCAAAATCGGAACGAAAGCACCAAAACAGCCCCCCCGAAACACCATGTCGTATAAGGACGGGAAGTATCAATAGTATGGTGAAGACAATCCCAAGTGATAGACGTTCGGGATACATCATAACGCCGCCGCCAATGTATTTACCGGAGCTGAGAAGGCGGTCAATCTCGATAAGCATGGTGGGCGACATCCAACTATCAGCATCAATTGTAACAATGATATCACCGCATGCAGATCTAACACCGGCATTGCGAATCATCGACAGATTTTTGCTTTCATTCCTGACGATTCTTGCCCCATAAGACCTGGCGATTTCTTTGGTGCGGTCTGTGCACCGATTTAAGACAACCACCATTTCCGTCTCATGGGCAAAGGGTTCCGCTGCAACTTGAATGGATTCGAGGCACCTTGCAATGAATCCTTCCTCATTACGAGCCGGTATCATGATCGAGAATCGCATTTTTTTCGACTGTTATCCCCCAAGATTGGTCCTGTCCAGCCCCCACAACCGCTTTGTATTTCCTCAAAATCACCAGCTGTGTATCCCTCGATAACATTCCGCCAATGATGTGGCCCGTAGATTGCCAGGTAATTGTTGAACCTCCCACGTACATAGAAAGCTGTCAAAAACACGAAACGCCAATGCTCGTCCTATTCCCCGCCGACGGTATCGCTTCATGACAAAGAGCTTGGGGGTTCCGGAACCCCATTTAGTTCTCCAGTTTACATTCTACTATTACTGGGGCTTCTCTGCAAGAGAACTTGGAATCAGTATGGCTAACTTACTAAAGAGATTAAAGCTTTCATTGTCAAGTATCGGTTTATCGGTGAAGCGGGGGGGAAAAGTTTTCTCCCTTGTGGGGCGGGATCAGAATTGTCTCATCAACATTATTCTTTTGTTTTAAATAGTTATGAAGATGTTATGCTGCCTGTAAAATTAGGCACACAATTTGCTTTTTGTTTATGGAAATCCAAAAAGGAGGGCTTTATTATGCACGTACAAGGCGTTGGCAATTATTTTGTGCAATCAATATGTGGAACCCACAGTTCCGTGAGCAGGGCTCAGAGTAGTGCAAAATCTGTTGATGCTACAGTTGAAGATAGAGTAACAATTTCAGCAGAAGCTTTAGAGATGGTAGCCAATGGAGATATGGAAAAGTCTACGTATTATGAATATATTCATGACATGTCAGACTATGAAAAAAGATCGTTCTGGTCATCAGTAGAGTCACAGCTAAAACCGCGCTATTTCAGAGGCGCAAAAGACTATAATATAAACGTTGCGACAAAGGCAGCCGAGCAGTTGGTTGCAGATGCTAAAAAGCAGGGTAAAGATATAGATGTTGATGAAGCCAGGGTCTGCATGGAAAGGTGGTTTGGCATTGATCTTGAAGGCAGTTATGAAGAAGCGTGTGATATGGGCTTGATAGATGGTTCTCGGGGATTACAATTAGAGTTGGTAGACCCTTTTGAGAACCTTACTGACGATGCCAAAGCCATGTTGGAGAATATGTATAACAATGCCAAAGTCAAGGGACTGCCAACAGACCAAGTCGATCAAATTGCTTTTCATCTTGGCATGTCTATGTGGGGCACGGAAAAAAATGCCGGGCCAACACACGAGTTGACGACAGAGTTTTTGGAGCATTTGATTGATGGTATTGACAAAGGCGCTTATCAAGGGCTTGATGCCACAGTACTTCAGGCTTTTATAGATAATTTCGATGGGTATACTTCGTCATCCGTGTAAATAAGAATCAAAGAGTTCGTTAAGGAGGGGGATAATGATTAACGCCGTAACGTCCAATATATACACTGCCGCTGTCAGTAACGCCCAAACAGGAATGTCGTCCCCACGCATGAATACAACCTCCGCTGGCGGCGTTTCGGCTGAAACAGATACGGTCACTATTTCTAAGGCGGGAATGCGTTCGATGTTGTTGAGTAAGTTTCAACCTTTTCCAAACACACTAGATGCTATGGCAGAGGAGCTTAGCAGGGATACCGCATTCGTTGAGAATGAAATACAATCGTTATACCGTAAAATAGGGCTAAGCCCTAATACGGAAATGAAGTTCAGCGTAGGGTATGATGGGCATATTTTGGTTGACGGCAACAACGCCGAAGCAGAAGCTCTTGCCAAAGCGATTAATGAGGATGATGAGCTGGCGAATTCCATACGAAAGATCGGGGCGAATGCATCCTTGTTAGATGCCGCCAAAAAATATCAAGAATTTGCCGCTGCTTACAAGAAAGACCCCGTGGCTGCGGTTGATCGTTATGGTTATCTGCTGGAAGACGGACATGAGTATCATGTGACCTTCTCTGTACGAAATGGCCATATCGACACAACTGTGGAATTTGTCTGATTTTTTGACTACTCCCTTTCTTTGATCATGGCTTCCACGCCTGCTTGGTCTGCCAGGGTGGACAGATCCCCCAGGTCGGTGACATCGCCGGCCGCAATCTTACGAAGTATACGTCGCATGATCTTGCCGCTTCTGGTTTTGGGTAGTGTATCCGTGAACTGGATCTTGTCGGGTGTGGCGATCGGGCCGATCTCTTTTCTCACATGAGCGATCAGTGCTTTCTTCAGCTTTTCTGATTTTTCGACCCTGCTCTTGAGCATGACAAAGGCGTATATCCCGTCCCCTTTTACATCATGGGGATATCCGACAATCGCGGCCTCTGCAACACCCGGATACGAAACTATGGCGCTTTCAATCTCTGCCGTCCCGAGGCGGTGGCCGGAGACATTGATTACATCGTCCACGCGTCCCATTAACCAGTAGTAGCCGGATTTGTCTTTCCGTGCCCCGTCTCCGGTAAAATACATGCCCGGAAATTGGCTGAAATAGGTATACTTGAACCGCGTTGGTTCCCCGTAGACGCCTTGCATCATGCCCGGCCATGGCGTGGTAATGACCAGATACCCTCCCTCGTTAAGGCCCGCTTTTTTGCCGTTGTCCTTTATGACAAGAGGAACCACGCCAGGGAAGGGCACACCTGCCGAAGCAGGCTTGTTGGGGATGGCGCCGGGCAGTGGGGCAATGAGTACTCCGCCGGTTTCAGTCTGCCACCACGTGTCCACAATAGGACATTTACCTTTACCGATATGCTTGTGATACCAGTACCACGCCTCGGGGTTAATTACCTCGCCTACGCTTCCGAGCAGTCTCAAGCTGCTCAGGTCATAGCGGTTTGGCCATTCCTCTCCATATTTCGTCAATACCCGGATAACGGTCGGAGCGGTATAAAAAATCGAGACCTTAAACTTTTCTACGATTTCCCAAAACCTTCCAGGGTCGGGATATGTGGGGACTCCCTCAAACATAATACTGGTGGCCCCGGCTGAAAGGGGGCCGTAGACGATGTAGCTGTGCCCCGTGATCCATCCAATGTCCGCGGTGCACCAGAAGGTATCTTCGTCTCTGGCATCAAAGACCCATTTAAAAGTCTGATTGGCATAGAGGAGATATCCTCCGGTTGAATGGAGCACTCCTTTTGGTTTTCCCGTGGAACCGCTCGTATATAGTATAAAGAGTGGGTCGATGGCGTCCATGACCGCGGGCTTGCAGGTGGGTTTGACGTCGGGTGCGGCCATCTCTTCATGCCACCACGAGTCGCGGTTCTTTTTCATGGGAATATCGTTATTGGCGCGACGGACAACGATACATGTTGTGACTTCCGGACAGCCTTGGAGCGCTTTATCAGCGTTCCCCTTAAGCGGTATGACTTTCCCTCCACGAAATCCTCCATCGGCGGTGATTAACATGGAGGCGCCGCAATCGTTAATTCTGCTCATTAAAGATTCCGCGCTGAAACCTCCAAATACAATGCTGTGAATAGCGCCGATCCGAGCGCAGGCGAGCATGGCGATGGCAAGCTCAGGAATCATGGGAAGATAGATGCTTACCCTGTCCCCCTTTTTGATCCCCTTCTTTCTTAATACATTTGCAAATCTGGAAACCTCGGCGTGCAACATCTGATAGGTATAGACCTTGCTTTCATCCGATTGTTCACCGATCCAGATCAGGGCCGCCTTGTTCTTTCTCCAGGTATCAAGGTGGCGATCGAGACAGTTGTAGGAAACATTGAGTTTGCCTCCTTCAAACCACTTAACGTGCGCTTCCGTAAAATCATAATCAAGCACGCGCTTCCATTTCTTAAACCAGTGGAGTTCCTCGGCCCTTTCGGCCCAGAACCCTTCCGGGTCATTAATGGAACGTTTGTAGATTGCCTGATATTGTTTGTAGCTTTTAATTATCGCTTTTTTTTGGAATTCTTTGGATGGAGGATATTTTTTCTCGCCTTCTTTCGCGATCGATTCTATCAATTTGCTGTCTGTCATGGTAGCCTCCAGTGGGACTGATTAACGGGTTAAGTCGGCTCAGAGCCGATATAGTCGTTTCGAAAATGTTTTTGGAGTAACGTCAAGGCGCAAATTCGAAATTCGAATATCGAAATTCGAAACAAATCCAAAATCTAAAAATCAAATGTTCAAAACATTATTCAAACTTACTCAGTACCGCATTCCTTATGAATTAAGAGCACGCTCTTTCAATCATATTGTTTCGAATTTCGTGTTTCGAATTTCGGATTTCACTATATTATACCTTAATTCCCAATATAGGGAAGATAGTTTTTTTAATATATCTATATATCCTTTTTACCTCTTTCGTTGTTTTTTTTCGTATATCATCCGGGAGAAAATATGGGCGGTCCATGAGAGAAGAGAGGCCATCACCCCAGAACATCCCTCCGAATGTTACCGCGTCTTCCTCTTTTGGTTCCAGATTATTCATGGCGGCCCATGCCAAGGTCCACGAGCGCTCTATATTATCGAGAACGTATCCTCCGGATCCGAGCGCAAGTAATTTGGGGGCTGCCTGGGCAATCATTTTTATCGCTTTCATAAAGGAATTATTGGTCATCTGAAGGTGTGTCATGGGGTCGGAAAAGATGATATCAATGCCAATGACCGCACATATAATGTCCGGCTTAAATACTTCGGCAACAGGTGGGAATATTCTCTCAAATGCCCACAGGAACTCCTCATCTCCTGTATTTTCCGGCAAGGGAAAGTTAATATTATACCCCTTTCCTTTTCCTTTGCCGATTTCTGTTTCAAATCCTGTCTTCCAGGGGAATAGAGTTTTGCCACTTTCGTGGAACGATATCTTCATTACACTGGGATTATCATAAAATGTTTCTTGCACCAGGTCGCCGTGGTGGGCGTCAATGTCTATGTAGAGTATCCGTTTGCCATGGCCCAGGATTTTGTTAAGCGCTATATTGATATCGTTGAGATAGCAAAACCCGGAGGCGAAATCAGGGCCTGCGTGATGAAAGCCTCCGGTAGGGCTGAACGCTATATCTGCTTTGCCACGAAGGAGGAGGTCTGTTCCGGTAAGAGTGGCGCCTGCGGCCAGTCTGTGATACGCGAAGACCCCTTTTGCCACCGGACATTCGAGCGTCCCAAGACCATACCTAAGCATTGATTCCTCAAAGATGCCCTGATCGGCCTGCTTGAGGAGCTCAATATACTCCTTGGTGTGATAGGTATACAGGTCTTCGATAGCGGCAGGCTTTGGTTTAACAACCTTCATCCACTCCCGGTCGAGAAGATTCAGTTCCTTGCACCGCTTGTATGTGGCTTCTGATCTCTCGGTCAGCCAGGGCCAGTCCTTGCGGGCCTTAAATTTTGCAAACTCATCGCTGTGTATAAAAACCGATTTCATTTTTTCTTTTTTCGTTTTGGTCTTAAGTCGAGCACCATTTCCCGCTCTGATCCAATAGGCCCTCTGAATTTGAATCCTACTCTCTTGAATACATTGATGGCGCGTGTGTTATGAGAGGCAACAGTAAGCCACTCTTGTCTGCACCCAAGTTCCGCGCATATCTCTTTGACAATCAGCGTCAGTTTGGTCCCAATGCCCCGGCTCCTGAAATCCTGATGCAGAAAGATCATATACTCCGGAGAGACTTTTGTGCGGAAGATATCGACTGCGGCATGGCCTATAATGTTTTTTTGATACAGCGCTATAATATTGAAGAAGGTGTTGATGATATCATCTACCCATTGCTTTCTTACCTCCTTATCGGGTGAGGGGAGCCCCATGGCTATTGCTTTGGGCTCAAAATGGTCGTACATGGTTATTATGCCCTGATAGTCCTTGTCCTGGTATGCCCTGATATTGATATCAAAGCCAAGCTTATCCTGCATGACACAAGGGAGTGCTTTGCACTGCAGCGGTTTGATTTCCTTTTCAGACACAACAACCATTTTTTCCTAAAGATTTTTTTGGTATAATGATATCAGGGAAACAAAAATACAACGCTATTTTGATTAGTTATTGTAGAAATTTTTATATGAGATGCCATCTCTGGGCAGACACTACAGGGTAATAAGCATACTGATATCCACTGCCCGTGCCGAATGGGTAAGGGCCCCCACGGATATTATGTCGACCCCGGTCTTTGCGAGGTCGAGAATATTGTCAAGGTTAACACCCCCGGATACTTCCACTAACGCCCTTCCATTGATGAGAGATACAGCATCCGTAATTTTGTCGGACGCCATATTATCGAGCATGATTGTGTCGACCTTGTTTTCAATGGCCTCTTTTACCTGTTCGATGTTTGTGACCTCTACCTCTATGTTGAGAAGATGGTGACCGACCTTGCGTATACGTGTTACGGCTTCAGTGATTCCTCCTGCCGCCTCTATGTGATTTTCCTTTATGAGGACTCCGTCGTAAAGGCCGAAACGGTGGTTATAACCGCCGCCCATCCTGACCGCATATTTTTCAAGTGGTCTCCATCCTGGCGTAGTTTTGCGGGTGTCGACGAGCCGAACGCCGGTCCCGGCAACGCGATCGACGTAACGTCGTGTTAAGGTCGCGATTCCGGACAGGCGCTGGAGAAAATTAAGCGCTGTACGTTCACCCTTTAAGAGGGCACGAAGTTTGCCGGATAGTTGTAGAATTGTTGATCCCTTTGTGATGTGATCGCCGTCTTTGTATGATGTTTTAAATGCTATCGCCGGATCGAGTGTCCGGAAGACTTCGTAAGCAACATCAAGCCCTGCCAAAACCATAGACTCCTTGGCCACAATTTTTCCTTCACCTGTGCGATGATTTTCCACTATAGGATCGGTAGTGACATCGCCAGAGCCGATATCTTCTTCAAGGGCTATCTCTATCAGTTTGTCAATATTCAACATATGCAGATTGTCCGCAAAGTCTCGGTCTTTCATAAGGCACAGTGTGCTTCAATAAATCCGAAATCCGAAGCACGGCACGAAGTGAAGCGTCAGCGCTCAATTCGAAACAAATTCAAATGCCCAAAATTTAAAATCCGAAACAGTATGATGTGGAATAGTGTGCCCCTAATCACAATGGATATAGTCCCGAATATGTTTTTTTACCGTTTTGAACATTTGACATTTGACTTTCGGGATTTGTTTCGGATTTCGAAATTCGAATTTCGGATTTTATGGCCCCCGTGGTCACTTTAACGCCACTACCTTGTCTAAGTGTTCTTGCAGCTTGTCTCTTTTATCTGTTAAGGTTGCCTTTTGAAGCTTGACTTTTTCGACTACCTCTGAGGGGGCCTTTTGAAGAAAGTCCTCGTTGCTTAATTTCTTGGCATTAATCTTAAGCTCTTTATTGATTTTTGCGATCTCCTTGGACAGCCGTTGTTCCTCTTCCTCAAAGTTTATAATCCCTTTTAGTGGGACAAATACGGTCATGGCGCCTATGACCGCTGTAGCCGCCGAGTCCGGACGGATCCCGGGAGCTTTTACCGTTATTTCCTCAAGCCGTGCGAGATTAACTACCATATCTCGATAGTGTTCAATCGTTGTGCGTATCTCTTCATCGACAGATTCCACCACAACTTTCAGAAACTTGGCAGGCGGTATGTTCATTTCGCCCCGTATATTTCTGATGGCGGTGATAAGATCCATGATCAGCCCCATTTCCCGTTCCGCATCCGTAAATGAATATTCAGGAAGCACCTGCGGAAAATCAGCCTTCATAATGGAACCTTCTCTATTAGGTAATTTGTGCCAGATTTCCTCGGTTACGAATGGAATAAAAGGATGAAGCAGTCGCAGAATAGAGTTAAGCACTGTCCAAAGGACATGCCTTGTCATGCCCTTTTGTGGTGTGTCTTTGTCATCGTAAAGCACCGGTTTTATACATTCCAAATACCAATCACAAAACTCGTGCCAGACAAACTGGTAAAGCGCTCCGGCGGCTTCATTAAATCTGTACTCATCCAATGACTCGGTTACTTTTTCTATCACACGGTTAAGCCGGCCGAGAATCCATCGGTCTACAAGAGAATACTCCGAAGCACGCGCTGAGGGAGTTGGCACAGGTGACTTCAAATGCATTAATGAAAACCGGGAGGCATTCCAAATCTTATTGATAAAGTGGCGGTAACCTTCGATACGCTCTTCTGAAAGACGGATATCGCGTCCCTGCGCGGCAAAGGCTGCAAGGGTAAAGCGGAAAGCATCGGTTCCGTATTGATCGATTACATACAGAGGATCGATGACGTTCCCTTTTGATTTACTCATTTTTTTCCCTTCGGCGTCACGAACGAGCGCGTGGATATAAACATCTTTGAAAGGGATATCTTCCATGAAATGGAGTCCCATCATCATCATGCGGGCTACCCAGAAGAAAAGAATGTCAAAGCCTGTTACAAGGACCGATGTAGGATAAAAAGTTTTTAGCAGCGGTGTTTCATCAGGCCAGCCCATTGTTGAGAAAGGCCACAAGGCCGAGCTGAACCATGTGTCTAATACATCGGTGTCCTGGACGAGGTTATCTCCCTTGCATTTTGGACAGGAAGTGGGATCTTCGGCAGATACAATTATCTCATTACACGATTCACAGGTCCACACCGGGATCTGGTGTCCCCACCAGATCTGTCTCGAGATGCACCAATCCCTGATATTTTCCATCCAATCAAAATATGTCTTGTCCCAGATGTCAGGGATAATTCTCGTCCTGCCCGATTTAACCGCTTCTATCGCCTTTTCCGCCAATGGCTTTACACGGACGAACCACTGCTCAGAGAGATTAGGTTCCACTGTGGTTCTACATCTATAGCAGTGGCCGACGCTGTGCTGGTATGGTTCTACTTTAACAAGCAGGCCTTCTTCTTCGAGTTGTTTGATGACAGCGTCACGACATTGAAAACGGTCCATCCCTGCAAATTTACCGGCATTTTCATTCATAGCGCCGTCTTCATCGATAACTTTTATTGTTTCGAGTGCGTGACGTTTTCCGATCTCAAAGTCATTAATGTCATGGGCGGGTGTGATTTTGAGAGCGCCGGTTCCAAATTCCATTGCAACGTATTCATCGAAAATGAGAGGGATTGTCCGGTTCATGAGCGGAAGGATTACCTTTGTTCCCTCAAGGTTTTTGTACCGCTTGTCGTTTGGGTTGACGGCCACGGCTGTGTCGCCCAGCATGGTTTCAGGTCGGGTGGTTGCCACCACTACCGATCCTTTGCCGTTTTCAAACGGATAGCGGACATGGTAGAGATGGCCGTTGTGATCTTCGTGCTCCACTTCAAGATCTGCCAGCGCGGTCCGGCATCGCGGGCACCAGTTGATAAGATAACTGCTTCGGTAGATAAGTCCCTGGTTGTAAAGCTCTACAAAAACCTTTCTTACAGCCCTTGACAGACCTTCGTCCATGGTAAAACGTTCTCTGTCCCAGTCACAGGAAGCCCCCAGCCGTTTAAGCTGTTTGATAATCGCGCCTCCGTATTCCTTGCGCCATTCCCATACACGTTCAACAAATTTTTCGCGACCAAGCTGGTGCCGGTCGATCCCCTCTATTGCAAGTTGTTTTTCCACTACATTCTGGGTGGCGATTCCCGCATGGTCGGTGCCGGGCATCCATAATACGTTGTAACCCTGCATTCTTTTATAACGACATAATATATCCTGTAATGTATTATTGTGGGCATGTCCCATATGGAGAACACCGGTCACATTAGGAGGGGGGATTACTATTGAATACGGTTTCTTGTTGCTTACGTCGTCTGCCGCAAACAAATGTTCTGATTCCCAATATGTATACCAGCGTTTTTCAACCTCATCTGGTTCATATGCCTTGTTCAATAAATCTGAAGCCATTAATTCTTCCTCTCTTATGACCAAAAAACAATACAACAAGAAGCTCTTATCGAGACCCTTGCAAAACGCCCCCTTTTGCCCAATTTCTGCGTCAGGCTCAGATTTTAATACTCAAAATACTCAATGTATTCCTCCGTTTAAAATCTTCGCCTTCCTTGACCTTGAACAAAATTAGGCATTTTTCAAAGGTCTCTTATCATGAAATAAACGAAAATAATATACTCTTTTTAGAAAAACCGTTTAGATAACGTGGAAGAGGGTTTTGTCGAACGTTTTAACAAGCTCTCAAAATAAAATGGGGATTAATAATTAATCCCCAGGATTTAGCATAGAGCGAAGAGCAAGAAGATCTTCCCGACTTTACTCTATCTACTATTCTCTATTTTCTATTCTCTGTCTTCTGCCCTCTGCCCTCTGTCTTCTGTCCTCTGTCACTTTAGGGCTGATTTTATCCTTTCTATCTCTTTTAAAATAACCTTTTCAGCCTCTTTTGTTACGATTCGTTCAGCTATTTCGCTTATAGCATCCTTTGCCGCACGGGTTACGAGAGCTTCGAGTTCCTCTTTTGAGAATTGAGAGGCTATTATTTCGGGGTCTATCCGAGCCTCTTGTGATTCAGCTTCAACCTCCATGCCCAAATCGGCCAGCAAATCCGTTGCTCCAGCGTCTTCGTATTCTACTCCCAGGTCAGGGCCTTCCTCTTGTTCTTCTGCCGGGGGAGCAACAGCTTCCGACGGCGCCTCTTCCACGGTTTCGGTTAGTTCTATGATTTCTTCGTCGTCTTCAGCGGTAGTATCGGATACTTCCTCAACAAGGTCTATTATCTCTTCATCAGATTCTGAAGCTTGTTGGGCTGTTTTTTCACTTATATCATCCATATGATACCCCCTTTAAGGATTACCGGTAACAGACCTTTAAAAAGGCGAAAATCTCACAATGAGGCTTTAGCGCTCGAGATAACAATCTTACAAAGAACTCTCAATAGGCCCTGGAATGAAAACAACACTGCAAAATTTATAAAAAAATATCACAGGCGGTTAGATGTGTCAAGGTATGCTCTTTTGCCTATTCCCTTTAACCACACAATATATCTGTTGACAACGGATTGAATATTGCTCTATTAATTAACCCTGGGATTTCAGATAGTTTTTTTGAAATTGGACATGGTGAGACCTTTGAAAAATGCGACATTTTTTCGTCAGGCAAGGAAGACAAGAAATTTAACCGGAAGAATACATTAAGTATTTTGAGGATTAAAATTTGAAGCCTGACGCCGCATCACGGGAAAATGACAGTTGTGCAAAGGTCTCATGGTATGCCTCAACCTAATAGGAGTGTTGTGCCAAAAGTTCTGTTAATAGACGACGAAGAAGGGATCAGAAAACTTTTGAGCATATCGCTCAAAAGCGATGGTTATGATGTGATAACAGCAGAGAACGGCAAACGCGGTATCGAACTTTTTGAACAGGAAGCCCCTTCGATTGTCTTAACAGATATAAAAATGCCGGGTATGGATGGGCTGGATGTCTTAAGGCAGATCAAACAGATAAGTCCGGAGACAGAGGTTATCGTCATAACAGGGCACGGTGATATCGAGGTTGCTATCAAAGCGTTGCAGCTTGAGGCATCTGATTTCATCACAAAACCTGTTAGTGATAAATCTCTTTCGATAGCCCTTAAGCGCGCTGAAGAAAAATTTAAGCTCAAGCAGCAACTCAAGAACTATACATATGACCTTGAAAAGGAGGTAAAGAAAAAGACCAAAGAACTAAAAAAATCGTACACAGAGATGGAAACCATATGTGAAATAACCTGTGGGGTTAGTGAAAAAAAATCTCTGGCAGAAGCATTTGGTTTCATAATCAGCCGAGTAAAACACATTCTTTCTTTTGAAGAGGTAATCCCCCTGATTTTCAACGAAGGGAAAGACGGATTTATTGAGGCGGCCGGCTACAGAGACTTAGATAGAGAAGTTAGAGATGACCTGATCTCAGATATCGCATTGATGCGCGTGCCTGTGGACATAGCTGAATTGAATGACCAAGGATGTACGTGGCTGGGGAATTTTGATAGCTATCAGTCTCTATCTGTTGTCCCGATAATTAAAAAGGACGAACCTATCGGCGGCTTAATGTTACTTGCTTCTGAGCGCGCTGTTTTTTCTAAAGAAGATTTACGCTTTCTCTATCTCATGCTTGCACAGGTTGCTGGTGTCATACGTAGAATTGCGCTTAATGGCGAGAGGCTAAAAAAATTAGAAAATAAGGTCAAGATGTTTTCGGGCTATGGGGGCATTATTGGAAAAGATCATAAGATGCATCAGATCTATCAGTTGATTTTGGATATAGCCCCGACTGACGCAACCGTATTGATTCAGGGAGAGAGCGGGTCAGGGAAAGAACTTGTGGCGAGGGCGCTTCATTACCATAGTGACCGCAAGGACGATCCTTTTGTAGTTGTTAATTGTTCCGCCTATCCGGAGACACTCCTTGAAAGTGAACTGTTCGGTCATGAGAAAGGCGCTTTTACCGGGGCTACACATCGGAGGGCCGGACGGTTTGAATTAGCCGACAAAGGGACGCTTTTTTTAGACGAAGTCGGAGAAATTCCTTTAGTATCACAGGTTAAGCTCCTCAGGTTTCTTCAATTTCAAAAGTTTGAAAGGCTGGGAGGTGTAGAAACTATCGGGGTGGATGTGAGGATAATAGCAGCCACCAACAAAGATTTGAAAAGAGAAGTGGAAAAAGGAAACTTTAGAGAGGATTTATATTACCGTCTGAATGTTATTCCTATAAACATTCCTCCCCTCCGTGCGAGACACAACGATACCCCTCTTTTGGTTGAACATTTCTTGAAGAGATTTAACTCTCGAGGTAATAAGAAAGTAAAAGGGATTTCTCCTGAGGCCATGAAGATATTGATGGGTTACAATTGGCCTGGAAATGTAAGAGAATTAGAAAGTATCATTGAGCATGCTTTTATCCTTACCAAGGATGAAGTTGTCGGCGAGCAAAGCCTACCGCTTGGCATACGTTTTATTGTCGATAAGGAGGAAAAGATAAGCTCCTTTGAAGAGAACGAAAGACGATTTCTTGCCAGAACGCTGGAAGAATATAGATGGAATAAATTGCAGGTCGCAAAAAAACTTAATATAAGCCGCAGCACACTATATGCAAAGCTGAAAAAGTATAACATACATTCGGGGCATTAAAGGATTGATGATTGACTCTTGACGATTGCAGAAAGCAAAGATCGATCTTGATGATCTCTCCAGAAGTCTGTCCTTGCTCAAAACCGCCGGTGAAAGACTTTCTGCGGAATCATCGATCGTCAATGGATTAGGGAAATTAATGGCTCTTCATCAGGAATTTAAAACGATGCGATTGAGAATGGCTGCCATTGTAAATTTGATCCGGGGTAACTTGAGAAACAAGATGATGCTGGGTATCACCCTGATTTTGTTCGTTGTAATGGGGGTTTTTACTTATTACGAGACGACACAAAGGATAAAGTATAATACCGGAGACCAAGAGAAAAGAGCGTTGGAGATCAGTAATATTGTTAGGCGGAGTATCGAATATCCGATGCTTGACGGTGAGATGGAGTATGTGCATAGAATCTTAGAGGATTTGTGCGAAATTGAAAACTTATATATAGTCACTCTCTGTGATTTGAATGGCGCCATAAAATACGGCGGCGTAGCCGAGTGGATAAGAAACCACCAGCACCGGGCCGGAATGAGGCGACACGGCGAGGAGGGTGACCTTATCGGGCACCAGGTAGATTCTGAGGTTACAAAAAACGCGCTGAAGACCAAGACATTATCCAAGGGATTTGAATATTACAACAGGGAAAAGATCCTCAGTCATGCCATGCCCATCAAAAACGAAGAATCCTGTTATAAGTGCCATGGCAGCCAGGATACGCTCCTGGGCGTATTATCTGTGGGGATTAGTTGGTCTCCGACAGAAAAGAGAATTGCAGAGCTAAGAGACCACGAAGTGGTTGTTACCCTTATTGCGATAGGGGTCGTTGGTTTTTTTCTGACCGTGTGGCTTTCGCGTAACATTACTCGGCCGATTTCTAAGCTTACTCAACACGCAGACTTGATCAGTTACGGCCAGTTTGCACCGCAAGATAGCAGCTCTCGTGTGAAGTGTTGGGAAGAGTTGGGATGCGAAAAAAAGGACTGCCCCGCATATGGTGAGACACATATAGCTTGCTGGTTTGTGCCGGAGACTCTCTGTTCCGGAGGGCCTTCAGGGCGATTTCCGGGAAAGATTGAAGAGTGCAAAGAGTGCAAGGTTTACGATAAATATGCCGGCGATGAGATAGACCACCTGAGCTATTCATTCGAGCACATGCTTTATAGGCTTAAGCTGTTTGAAACAGAGCTAAGAATGTCTGAAAGAAAGTATAGGAGGCTGTTCAATGCCGATCCGAATCCCATTTTTATCGTGGACAGCAGGACGTTTACTATCTTAGATGTAAATAATACAGCTGAGAAGTCTTACGGGTATTCAAGGGAGGAACTCCTTAAAAGTTCGTTTTTTGATCTTACAGACCGGGTATATGAAGACATAGCTACCAGCTTTGCCACGATTAAACATGACCAGCGTCTCTTTTTTTACAAAAGACAGCATCGCAAGAAGGCGGGAGACTCCTTTTTTGTAAACATCCATGTATGTCCTGCGGAATATATGGAACGAAAAGCCCTGATTATAACAACGACTGATATTACTGAAGCTGTAGAAAAAGAGGCTCAATTGATTCAGGCCAGCAAGATGTCTACGCTTGGAACTATGGCTTCGGGAATCGCCCACGAGTTGAACCAGCCCTTGAACGTAATTAAGGTGGGTAGTGATTTTTTCCTGAAGATGATAAACAAGGGTAAGGATATCGACCTGAAAACTTTCCACACCATGGCTACGGAAATAAGCAGCCATGTCGACCGGGCGTCTTCAATTATTAACCACCTGAGAGAATTCGCACGAGCATCCGACGTTTCGCGGGCTGAAGTGAACATTAATGTGCCTATTAAGGATGTCTTCAAGGTATTAGGTCAACAGTTGACGCTTCATGAGGTATATGTGGATTTTGACTTAGCTGATGACCTTCCCCCTATATTGGCGGATCACAACAGACTGGAACAGGTATTTGTTAATTTGGTCACTAACGCACTCGATGCCATGGATGAAAGAGGTCAGAAGGAAAGAGAAAAAGATTGGAAGAAAACGCTAACGATCAAGACATTTATAGAAGATAAACGAGTTGTAGCAATGGTTTCTGATAATGGCACAGGCATGTCTGAAGATATCTTGGAAAAAATGTTTGAGCCGTTTTTTACGACAAAGGAAGTCGGCAAGGGAACCGGTCTCGGGGTGTCTATAAGTTATGGGATTGTCAAAGACTATGGGGGAGAAATCGTTGTGGAAAGCGAAGAAGGTGAAGGGACTTCTTTTATAGTGAGCTTTCCCTCTGTTTCAGGAGGGTGAACTAAAGTGTCTATGAATGCGTCTGCTTAGGCACTTAAAAAAACCTTGAGGAGAAGGGGTGTTATGGCGAAACTTTTGCTGATTGATGATGAAGAAGGCATTAGAAAGGTTCTGAAAATATCTCTTACGAGTGACGGGCATGAGGTGATGACCGCGGCAAACGGACAGAAGGGCCTCGATCTGTTCCAAGAAGGACAGTTTTCGATTGTAATGACCGATCTAAAGATGCCCGGGGTGGATGGCATACAGGTCTTAGAGAGGATCAAAGAACTTAATCCGGATGTGGAGGTAATCGTATTTACAGGCCACGGCGATATGGGAATCGCGATACAATCTCTTCGGTTAGGCGCCTCTGATTTTATAACCAAGCCGGTTAGTGATGAAGCCCTTACAGTAGCCTTAAAAAGGGCTGAACAACGACTCGAAATGAAGCAGAAGCTAAAAGCCTACACCACCAACTTGGAGAAGATGGTAAAGGATGCCACAAAAGAGATAGAGAGAAGATATGAATTCGAGGATAAGCTGGTACAGCGATCTATTGATGGGATTGTGGCAACAGACAAGGAAGGGAATATAGTAGTATTTAACCCGGCAGCAGAAAAGATTTTTGGATATACCGGAGAAGAGACGAAGACCCGGAAAAAAGCCGATGACATTTATCCTAAGGGAATGAGGAAAAAGATTGCCGATTGTTTGTCGGGCGCAAAGAAGACCGTAGACGATATATTTGTGGGAGAGGATACTTCCGTAGTAGGTAAGGATGGCAAAGTGGTGCCGGTAAGATTTTCTGGTGCGATACTTTACGAAGCCGAGACCCCCATAGGATGTGTTGGTTATTTCCAGGATTTGCGGGAAATTAAACGCCTGCAGGCGGAATTGATCAAGTCTGAAAAATTGGCGGCCGTGGGGCAGACTGTGGCCGGCCTTGCCCACTGTATCAAGAACATACTGAATGGTTTGATAGGCGGGCTTTACATGGTAAACAATGTCCTTAAAAAGTGGGCGGCCGGATTGACGGGCGGCACTGATGAGCTGCTTTTGATTGAGCAACGGACTAAGGCTCAGATCGAGGAAATACGCAATGAAAAAAAACCGCCGTTTTCCCAGCTGATGACGGGTTGGGATATGGTGGAGAGAAACATCAACAAGGTTTCCGACCTCGTCCTTGATCTTCTCAGTTACTCTAAGGATCGTGAGCCAAGATACGAAAAATGTGACCCGAATAATATAGCGAGTGAAGTCTGCGAACTCATGGAAGCAAAGGCGAACGAACAGAATATAGTGTTGATAAAAGATTTTGACAGGGGGATAGGCGAGGTATATCTGGACCCTGTCGGTATACACCGATGTATTCTCAATCTCGTTTCAAACGCTATCGATGCCTGTGTCTATGATCCTGATAAGGAGAAGGGTTGGTATGTAAAGGTAACGACTCGTCCTGACAAGGATGGCGGGGTAATATTTGCGACGACTGATAATGGTTGTGGTATGGACGAGGAGGTTAAAGAGAAACTTTTTACTGAATTTTTCAGCACAAAAGGGGCGCGAGGGACCGGCCTGGGGATGCTGGTTACTGAAAAAGTCGTAAAGGAGCACAGCGGAGCCATAGATGTGGAGTCACAGCTCGGCAAGGGGACGATCTTCACCATCCGGCTCCCTGGAAAAGAATTTCTAAAGGGTGAATAATTTTCCTTGTCATATCTATGCATTTTGCGGTAAGATGCAATTTGTAAAATTATGCAAAATTAGACCTTCGAATAAAAACGCGGTTTTGTAAAGGTCTCAATTAGAGTAAAGGAGGATACACATGGAGAAGAAGGTTCTGATTATTGATGATGATGTTGACGTGAGAACATTTGCCTCAAGCGTTGTTGAAAATAGCGGTTATAAACCGGAGATAGCAAAGGATGGCGAAGAGGGCATCAATAAGGTCAGAAAGGAAAAACCGGCCTTGATTATTTTAGACGTGTTGATGCCCAAGGAAAGCGGGATCAAGATGTATCGTGAATTGAAAACAGATCCTCAACTTAGGGATATTCCGGTGATCGTGCTTTCCGGGATAGCCAAAAGGACCTTTCTCCGTTCTCAAAGAGCCTTGGCCGAGTTTGGAGGTGACCCGGTGCCGGAACCGGAAGCTTATTTTGAAAAACCGGTTGAGCCCGCGGAATTAGAGGCTATGATAAAGAGGCTTGCATCTTAATCCGACAATACCCGAACGGGACCGTTGCAAAACATTCGATTTTGATGATTTCGTAAAAAGTCGTTCACAAAAGACTTCTTGCGAAATCACCAATTTTGTTCAAGCTCGAGGAAGACGAGAGGATTAAAAAAGGCGGATAGTTTTTTATCCGCCTTTCCTATGACCTTAGAACGGTCAGTTATTAACCAACTTGTTAAGGTATTAACAGGGTGGGTAGTTCCGATGATTCTGCCAACTCCTGAGAGGTGCTTCCGAGCCATCGTGCCCGCCAGGCCCCCTTGCCGGTCGTGCCGGTAACAACCATTGTGGCGTTATATACGCGCGCAACGTTTTCTATTTCAGGGACAATTTCTCCTACGCCCAGATGGGTCTCTACCTCTATTCCTTCATCTTCAAAGGTAATGGCAACATCATCCAACCTCTTTTTGCTTTCCTTTTGAATCCTTTGAAGCTCGGTCTTAGACTTACCCTTCATTGCAGCCTCACCCATAACATGGGTTACTATCACTTTTTTGATAGCGTTCTTAAGTGAGATAATGTATTCCAACGCTCTTTCGCACGGAGGAGACCAGTCTGTTACGAGAATTGGGGTCTCAAAGGGCTTCTCATTGACTTTTCCAGATGGAAGCATATACTTGTGTACCAATACAGGGGTCTGTGTCCGTCGGAGGAGTTCCAGTGTCTCTGAGTCCGCGTATAATTTTTCTAATTTTGTTCTCTTGTGTGCCCCCATTACTATTAGATCCACTTTCTCGGCTTCAACCGTTGAAAGGATCTTGGGAACATTTTTTCCTATTACAACATAGGCCCCACATTCCATTCCCATTTCAAATATGCTTTCTGCCCAGTCTATAAAACGGACATCCGCTATTTGTTTAAGCCTAACCTCCTCTTCCTTGAGATAGCCTTTCCCTCGATGCATTGCGACCTTCTCCCTCTTTATTACATGAAGAAAGACCACATGATTAAGGCCCGCCTTTCTGAGGTCCATTAGGGATTTCAAGGCGTCAAACCACAATTCCTCGAAGTCAGTCACAAACAGCATCTTTTTTATTTCCATACAATATCCTCCTTAACGCTAATTGTCGGATGACCGAAAAACAGGCACCGAAAAAAGAGATTTTGAAAAAGGTCTCTTTAGACGGAGACTAAACCTTAAGCGGATGTAACATAAACAGATAGTCTCCAAATTGTCAAGTATTTATTGTGTATTTCTAATGCCTACAGGACTGCTGACACGTCATGTGCGTCGGTTCTGTAAAAAGGGTGGAGACCGGAAATAGTTGGTAGTTAGTAATAAAGCAGCCGCAGCACGATTGTTGTGTACAACTATTGTACAAAATGCTGTTCAATAATTGTACACAAAATTATCTAAAAATATAAGCAAGTTCTCCAAAAAAAGAACTACCCTATGTCTTAAAACTGTACACTATTTTCCAGTATACTGACACAGGTTCGAGTCAGCTACAGAAAAAGTCTATAAAAAACAAATAGATAGAAATTAAAATCAAATGGGTATGAAAATTGCTTTGCCACAAGTAAGACAAAGGTTTCTATTTAAGGAACAAGACCTTTGAAAAACGTGACATTTTTTTGTCAGGCAAGGAAGGTGAGAATTTTAACCGGAGGAATACATTATGTATTTCGAGGATTAAAACTTGAAGCCTGACGCCGCATCACGGGAAAATGGCAGTTTTGCAAAGGTCTCGGAACAAGGGTTGACCTCTGGAAAGGGAAATGAATGGACGGAGAAAATATCATTGAGCCGACGTTTAAAGTGATCGAACGGGGCGAATCCGCTCTTCGAAATCGGATTAAGACAACAACTGTGCCCGTTTTGGTGGTTGACAAGAAAGAAATGGGATTGAATTTTGCTTCAAACGGGTTATTTGAGCGTGTTTTATTTGCCACCGATTGGTCTCCAACGTCCGACAAAGCGCTGGAATATATACTCAGCTTCAAGGAGTTGATCAGTGAGTTCGATATTGTAAACGTAATATATGAGAAGTTGACTGTGCGTTCTCTGCGGCAGCTTAAGGAAAGGTTGATAAAGGCGCGCCAAAGATGTCAGGACCACGGCATCGAAACGGAATATCACCTGTATGCGGGGGAAACCGCTGCTGAGATCATACTTGCGGCTCAAGAATACGATTCAACCGCGATAGTCATGGGAGCAGCGCAAAGGCAAAGGTTTAAGGATATTTTTGTGGGGACACCGTCGTGTAGAGTGGCAGAGGGGGCGCAGGTGGCTACGCTGATAGTCCCTTAGAGTTGGGCCAATCTTATGTGTCATAAGACTTTCAGGTTTTGTTTTTTTAGGTATAGCACATGGCTCAAATAAATCCGAAATCCGAAGCACGAAATTCGAAACAATTTCAAATGACCGAAATTCAAAATCCGAAACGATACGATTTGGAAGATTCTATTCTTTATTCGCAAGGAGTACAGGTACTATTTAAGATTGAATAACGTTTTGAACATTTGATATTCGGATTTGTTTCGAATTTCGAGATTCGAATTTCGAGATTGGGCCTTTACTTTACCCCAAAAGCATTTTCTTAAAAGCTATAGAGAAGGAAATTAGAATGGAAGTAACCATATTGGTACATGCCACGGATGAGTCCTTTAAAATATTAGAGGATGCGAGAGAGAGGGCCAGACAGGTATTGGATACCGCTGCTCGACTGACCTCAGAGACACAGTCCGTACACCGAAAAAGGGTAGAAGAAATATTTAAGGGCGCCAGGCAAACAAAGGCCGAGGTTCTTAAATTTGTCGCTGCCTTTTTAATTATGTTTGGGTTTTGGCTTCTTTTGTCCGGTCACTACGATCTGTTTCACATAAGCCTTGGGGTGCTTTGTTGTGGTCTTGTGTCACATTCGTCGCAGGATCTCCTTTTTGCGAACCCCAGAGCCGGGGATATGCGAGTGATAGTAAAGAGGTTTTTTACTTACGTCCCATGGCTTATCTATCAGATTGCTATATCCAACCTGCACGTTGCCCGCTTGGCCTTGAGTCCCAGTATGCCGATAGACCCTGAGATAATAACGTTCAAGACAAAATTGGAAAGTGATATCTCGATGGTTACGCTTGCCAATTCAATTACTCTCACCCCGGGGACCATCACCATAGATGTCAAGGATGGGGTCTACTATGTCCACGCGGTGAGCAAAAAGACCGCCGAAGACCTGATGACCGGCGAGATGGAAGACAAGGTCGCGCATATATTTATGGAGGCCGACCATGTATACGTGCAGGATGTGCTCGATATGTCCCCCATTTTTGGAGCGCTAAGGAAAATATAAGAGGTAAATCAGATGACCGAGCAATCAGATGACGTTATTGTAAAAACACTTTCGAGGTTACTTATACCGTTTATGCAGATTTACGCTTTGTACGTCATTGCGCATGGGCATTACAGCCCCGGAGGAGGATTTCAGGGCGGAGTAATCCTGGGGGCAAGTATTATATTATTGGTCATTACCTATGGATTGGACAATACCCTGCGCAGGATGACCGAGAGATTGAATACTATTCTGTGTTCTGCTGGAGTCTTTATATATGGTGGAATAGGGCTGTTGTGTTTAATACTTGGAGGAAATTACCTGGACTACGCGGAACTTGACCAGATCCTGCATGTGGGTGTCGCTCAGGCACGATCGCTCGGCATTCTCGGTGTTGAGGTTGGTGTGGGGTTAGCTGTTATGGCTGTTATGATTTCAATCTTTTTCGATATATCCACAGGTGGATTACCTTCGGAAAAAATTGAGGGATTGAAGGATTAGACATTTTAGCTTGTCTGGCAAGAAAAGTATGTGAGTTAAGGGAAGAAAACTTGAAGATACAGGACATCAATAAACAATCTGCAAAGATGAGGCAGGTTTACAATATGATATTAAACCTGGCCCCCACTGATGCCACGGTTTTGGTTCAGGGGGAAGAAGGGACGGAAAAGGCATTGGTGGCAAGATCTATTCACTTGAACAGCGCGAGAAAGAATAAACCATTTGAGGTGTATAACTGCTCAGCCTATCCCCAGTTTATTGTGGAAAGCGGAATTTTTGGCCACGAGGTCGATGCCTTTGAAGGCGCGGTATATCAGAAGAAAGGATGCTTGGAACAGACTGACGGTGGAACAGTTTTTTTGTCTGAGATCGACAAAATTTCTCCAATAACTCAGATCAAACTTCAGAAATTTTTACAAGACCGGGAAGTTAAAAGGCTTGGTGGGGAAAAGACTATCAAGACAAATGTCAGGATAATTGCCGCAGTTAACTCTGACCTGGGAAGAGAGGTAGAAAGAGGGACCTTTAATGAGGAGTTCTCTTATATGCTGAATGTGATCAATATACATCTCCCTTCCCTCAGGCAGAGGAAAGAGGATATCCACCTTTTAGTAGAATACCTCTTGGAAAGACTAAATACGGAAATGGGGAAAAATGTCAAGGGCGTGACACCAGATGTAATGCAGATACTAATGGATTACCCCTGGCCCGGCAATGTCAAGGAATTAGAAAATACCATCCAGCATGCTTTCCTGTTAACAGAAGGTGAAGTAATTGAGCGCGATTCTTTGCCGTCCCGCATCTTGGATGAGGTTTTAACCGAACAGGATGAGGTAATAACTTCTTTCGAAGAAAACGAAAAGCGGTTCCTTATAAAGACCTTGCAAGAGTGCAACTGGAACAAATTACAGGTTGCAAAGCAGCTCAACGTGAGTCGCAGCACATTATACGCAAAGCTTAAAAAGTACAACTTGACCACAAACCAGTAGAAGACCGAGTTAGGGGTGCGGAGTCAATAAATCCACAATCCACATTACGCAATCCGAATTCGATTTGGGAGTGTTGAGATGGAAAATTTCTTTTTGGGGGTGAGTATCTTCCTCTGTTTTCTTGTTCTTCTTTGTCTCTATCGGGTAATGTACGGCCCGACTATTATTGACCGAATTGTAGCAGTTGGAGCGATCGGCACAAAGACATTAGCGGTACTGGTGTCGATGGGATTTATCTACGGTAGGATAGAGATGTTTTTGGATATCATCATGGTTTACGCTCTTCTGAACTTTATCGGGACCCTGGCGGCAGCAAAGTACTTTGAAGGGAAAGGTGAGATTTGATGGAAATTATAACAGCAATATCTGTAGTATTAATTTTGGCGGGGTGCTTCTTTTTTACCACAAGCACGATTGGCCTGTTACGGTTTCCGGACCTTTATGCCCGGATGCATGCCACAGGAAAGGGTGATACCCTGGCAGTGCTCTTATTGCTCATCGGGTATTCCATATATCATGCCGCACATCATGGAGCTATATTGGACAGTATAAAGTTGCTCGTTGTTGCTGTCTTTATGTTTTTGGCTAGTCCTACCGCGTGTCACGCTATTTCCAGGGCTGCGTTCCGGTGTGGTGTCAAACCGTGGACCAGGGAGGGAAGCAAATGATCTGGCAACTCGATCTCATACTACTTCTTTTTGTTCTTATATGTGCCATCGGGGCGCTCGCTGTGAAAGATCTCTTGGGCGCAGTTATTATTCTGGGCGCGTATAGTTTCTTTATGTGTCTCCTCTGGACTGAGATGGGGGCAGTGGATGTTGCCTTTACCGAAGCGTCAGTGGGCGCCGGAGTAGGGACGGTTCTCTTCATTGCCGCGGTCAATAAAACTACAAGGAGGTCAAAAGATTGAAAGTAGCCGCTCTTATCGCAGCCATTATGACAGGTGCGTTGCTCATATACGGCACTGCTGAAATGCCGGGGTGGGGTGACCCGAACTCTCCTGCCAGCTCACACGTTTCACCAAAGTATATCCAGGAGGCCATAGAGAAAACAGCAACACCGAATATGGTTACGGCAGTACTTGCGGATTACAGGGGTTATGACACGCTGGGTGAGACCGTAGTAGTTTTTACAGCCGGGATTGGCTGCATTTTGATGTTGAGAAAGAAGCGTAAGGGAGAAGGAGACTGATATGCTCGACTACGTAATCAGCAAATACAACTTCTGGATATATGTAATTCTGATGATGATAGGGCTTTATGCGATGATGGGTAAGAGGAATCTCATCAAGAAACTGATCGGGATGAATATATTCCAGTCCGCGGTAATCCTATTTTTTATTTCTATAGGCGTGAAAGCAGGCGCGACAGTTCCGATACTTTCCGGGCATGGTCACGGCCACGGTCATGAAGTCATTGATGTCGCCCAATACATAAACCCCTTGCCCCACGTACTTATGCTTACGGCGATTGTGGTATCTATTGCCACAACCGGTGTTGCGCTTGCGGTGCTCATTTTAATCTACAGAAGATATAACACCTTGGAAGAAGATGAAATTCTGAAGATTCGACAAGAGACAGGAGTCTAAATATGGCAGAACAATTTGCTGCTTTGGTTATAGTGGTCCCCTTGATTGCTTCTTTCTTTGTCCCGCTAATTGGATGGTGGAAAAAACAGCTTTGCTATCCGTTTGTTGTCGCCGTGCTTATCGTACCTCTTATCTCTTCTTTGGGCGTACTAAATACTGTAATGACGACCGGCAAATTTTCCTATCATCTTGGAGGGTGGGAGCCTCCCTGGGGTATAGAATATGCGCTGGATCATCTCAGTGCATTTGTGATGGTTGTCGTTTCTTTTATCAGCCTGATCGTTGCTATCTATTCAAAAAAATCTGTGGAAGACGAGCTGCCGGAAAAGACAGTCCCCTTTTATACGCTTTTTCTCCTCCTTGTCACCGGACTCCTGGGGATTGTGATTACCGGTGATGCGTTCAATCTCTTCGTCTTTTTAGAGATTTCCGCCCTTTCTTGCTATGCCTTGATCGCAATTGGTGAGGATGGGGCGCCGATTGCCACCTTCAATTATATTATTATAGGTACTATCGGGGCCTGCTTTTATCTGTTAGGCGTTGGGTATCTCTACATAGCAACGGGATCGCTTAACATGGCAGACTTGGCCGCCATACTCCCTGATATGTATCATTCCAAAGTCATCCTTGTTGCGTTTGCTTTTTTTACTGTCGGTGTGGCGATCAAGGGAGGGCTCTTTCCGTTGCACATATGGATGCCGGATGCTTATTCTGCCGCCCCCAATGCGGTGAGCGCGCTTATTGCTCCTTTAATGACCAAAGTGGCCGCGTACGTGATGATCAGGATAATGTTTACGGTATTTCAGCCGAGTTTTTCCGTGGAGACGCTACCGGTATTTACCATACTGGGGTGGCTCTCTGTTGCCGCCATTTTGGCGGGTGGTATGTGGGCCATAGCACAAAGAGACGTGAAGAAGATGCTCGTCTATATACTTGTCGCAGAAGTGGGGTATATAGTCATAGGTGTAAGTGTAGGGAATCGCACAGGTCTTACAGGGGCTATTCTTCATATCATGAATGACGCGGTCATGATGGCATGCCTCTTTTTAGTAGTGGGTGCGATAGCTTACAAGACAGGAAATAGAGACATCTATCAAATGCGGCACTTAAATAAAAAGATGCCGTTTACCATGGCCGCTTTTACCATAGCCGCTCTTTCCATGGTCGGAATACCGCCGGCATGTGGCTTTTTCAGCAAGTGGTATCTGATTCTGGGTGCGATCGATGCTCAAAAATGGGTTTTTGTAGCGACCCTTTTAATCAGCAGTTTAGTAAATGCGATCCTGTTTTTTAGAGTTATCGAGTACGCTTATTTTTCACCCCATGAGGAACATGGACAAGAAGATGCACACGCAAGTCATAGCTCCGGTCATGGCGAAGTTGTCCGGGATGAGGCGCCGTTGAGTATGTTGATCCCCATACTTATTATGGCAGCAAGTATATTGGTACTTGGTCCTTTTAGTGGGAAGATTATAAATTCGATAATTCAGTTTGCTGTTCCAGCAGGTTTTTAAGTACGAAAAAAGGAGGTTTGATGGAAGTTGTAACCTCGATAACGCCGTTATTGACTGTTCTCGTCTCTGCAACAGGGGCATGTCTTATTCTCGCAACAGGGGAAAGGCATAGGAACCTAAGGGAAACATGGACTATTATCGCGGCGGTAATTAAGTTTGCACTTGTCGTATCCCTGGTCCCGCTGGTCCTTAAGGGGACGATAGTGGAATACACTATCATTGAGCTGGCGCCCGGTCTCCTGCTACAGCTCAAGGTAGAGCCTTTTGGGATGATATTTGCGCTATTGGCATCTACACTCTGGATTGCCACCTCTTTTTACTCCATAGGATATATGAGGGGATTGAAGGAGCATGCGCAGACACGATATTTCTTCTGTTTTGCCGTCTGCCTTTCAGCAACCATGGGGATTGCCTTTGCCGCCAACCTGCTCACCTTTCTTGTGTTCTACGAGATACTGACCATTGCCACCTATCCACTTGTCATGCACATGGAAACCGAAGAGGCCTTCTTGGGGAGCAGGAAATATCTTGTCTATACATTAATAGCAGGGGTAGTCATACTTTTTGCCATAGCCATGATTTACCGGATGACAGGGACACTTGATTTTACCCCCGGCGGCTTTTTGGCCGGACATGGCAGCGCCACGATGCTCACGTTCCTTTTTTTCCTACTCATAGCGGGATGCGGCGTAAAGGCCGGCATCATGCCCTTTCATGAATGGCTTCCAACCGCAATGGTCGCGCCAACACCGGTAAGCGCTCTTCTTCATGCCGTAGCGGTCGTAAAAGCCGGGGTATTCGGCTGCCTAAGAATCATACTGTACGTCTTTGGACCGAACCTTCTCCATGATCTCGGACTATGGCTGATTCTCGCCTATGTTGTATCATTTACCATCATTGTCTCCGCCATGATCGCGCTTGCCCAGGATAACCTCAAACGTAGACTTGCCTTTTCAACCATAAACAACCTGGCAATCATTATTCTCGGAGCTGCCATACTCACGAAAGATTCTATCACGGGCGGAATGATTCATTTAATGAATCACGGATTTATGAAGATCACTCTATTCTTTGTAGCCGGCGCTATCTTTGTAAAAACCCACAAGAAAAATATCAGTGAATTGGACGGACTGGGGAGACAGATGCCTCTTACTTTTGGGGCGTTTACCATAGCCGCCCTCGGTCTGGCGGGTGTTCCTCCGGCATGCGGTTTTATAAGCAAGTGGTTTCTATGTCTGGGATTTTTAGAGGCAAAACAGCTCTTCTTTCTCGGTGTCTTGCTTACCAGCGCCATGCTCGATATAGCGTTCTTTGCCCCGATAATATACGGTGCATTTTTTAAAGAACCAAAACCGGATGTGTCGCCCCACTTTGATGAGGCACCCATGTTAATGGTGATTCCTATACTGGTAGCTGTTAGTGTTTCGGTGTTGTTATGTATTTCACCAAATGCCTTTGTTCACGCCTTTGACTTTGCGAGAATGGCCACCATGAGTATTCTGGGAGCAGGATAATGAAAAAGAAGCTTAAGATGATATTCTTCATCTCACTTGGGTTGAGTATTGTTATAGGATTTCCTATTCACAAGCACCACATCGCCTTTCCCTGGCATAAGATACCATGTATCGATGCAATCTTAGGAGTCCTTGGTACTCTTATATTGATAGGAGCCAAAAAGACAGTGGCGCTCTTTGCTACAAGGGAGGAAAACTTTTATGACTAATGCTGTGCCGCCTGGCATTATATTCTTGTTGGGAGCGCTTCTTATCCCGTTGATTAGACCAAGAGTGCTGAAGCAGGCCTATCTCCTCCTGGTTCCCCTGATTACCTTCCTGGACATCTTAAAGCTGAAACCAGGAGTGAGTTGGACCTATAAGTTTTTGGAATATGAACTCATTTTTTCAAGGGTTGACAGGCTGAGTCTGTGCGTTGGATATGTCTTCGTAATAATAGGATTGTTTGCTATAATCTATGCGTTGCACGTAAAAGAGGACGGACAGCATGTCGCGGCGTTCATGTACGTGGGATCATCGCTAGGCGTGGTATTTGCCGGAGATCTCTTCACTATATTTTTCTTCTGGGAGATAATGGCGGCCACCTCTGTCTTTCTCATATGGTATAGCAGGAGTAAAGAATCTCTCGATGCCGGATATCGGTATTTGCTGGTGCATATACTGGGCGGGTGCTGTCTGCTGGCAGGTATCATTATTCATGTTGCGGCAACGGGCTCGATCACGGTAGGGCCGACAGGTGGCGGCTTATCTTACTGGCTCATGATGCTGGGGTTTGGATTGAATGCCGCCTTTATTCCTCTTCATACATGGCTTCCCGATTCTTACCCGCGTGGTACTCTCACCGGTAGCGTCTTTATGTGTGTGTACACTACAAAGACAGGTGTTTATGTTTTGGCCAGGTATTTTTCCAACGTGGAGTTTGTGGCCTATATGGGCGTGATCATGTGTGTGTACGGAGTTGTTATGGCATTGATGCAAAATGATGCCAGGAAACTCCTCTCCTATCACATCATAAGTCAGGTAGGATACATGGTTGCGGGCGTTGGGATAGGTACCGAACTGGCAATAAACGGCTCAATTGCCCATGTGTTTAATCATATTTTATATAAAGGTCTTCTCTTTATGTGCATGGGTTCGGTTATACTCATGACGGGAAAGAGGAAACTTTCCGAGTTGGGAGGGCTGGCTAAGTATATGCCTGTAACCTGTGTTTGCTGCATAATAGCATCTCTTTCCATTTCCGGCGCTCCCGGTTTTAACGGGTATATAAGCAAAGGGATGGTCATACTGGCTGCTGTTGAAAAGCACGACCCGTTTCTTGAGCTTATGATGCTGCTGGCTGCAGTCGGCACATTCCTTTCCTTTGTAAAACTTTGCTATTATACATTTTTTGCTGAAAACAAAGCGATAAAGGCAAAGGAATCCCCCTGGAACATGCAGATAGCTATGATTCTGACTGCTTTTTCCTGTGTTCTTATCGGAGTTTACCCACAAGTGCTGTACGGCGTACTGCCCTACGCTGGCGTTGAATCCTATTATCACGCCTATACGGCCGACCATGTTATGGGAATTGTCCAGCTCTTCCTTTTTGCCGGCCTGGTCTTTATGCTGGCCAAGAAATTTTTTGATCCTCACAACGTACTCGTGCTCGATCTCGATTATTTCTATCGACTGGGAGGACGGGCCATAGCGTGGAGCTGTGATAAGATCTTAAGCAACTTGAGGATTGCGGTTCAGGCGTCCGCTACTAAATTTAGAGTGTCTCTCGTGAATTTAGGAGATAACCCCTCTCTGGGTCCCAAAAGGAGACCGGTAGGCATGGGGGCCGGCTGGGCTATTATTTTTCTCTTTATCTTTGGTTTGATCTATATGAGCGTGGGATAAAGTTAAAAGTGAAAAGTTAAAAGTTGCAGATCTGAAGATCCGAAGACAGAAAGGAGGATTCTATAAAATCGGACGTTAAGAGTAATATGGAAATGTTTTAGGTAAAATTATACTTCAATTGTTCTACACTCTTTTCTTATTAGTCATTCCACCGTAATTTTCTAACATATTATTGTTACAGCTAATTTTTGCTTAACGTGATGATTTAACCCGCCATTTTTTATTACTGTTTTCCTTTTCTTCTTGACAAAAAAGACAGTTCATTATATTGCGAACAATCGCGTTATAAGTTCAATTACAACAGACCTATAGACTAGACCTAAGTTGAAAGAGAGAGCGAGTATGAAATCAGGTACTTTCCCCGGCGGTCTTAGCTTGCCTGTGTCGGGTGCAGGCGCTTCCAAACCTTTTGAATCAATTCCTCCTTCCCAGACAGTAATCATTCCATTAAAGCAACATGTTGGTGAACCCTGTGCTGCCGGCGTTAAGAAAGACGCCGAGGTAAAAATGGGCGATCTCCTTGGCGAAAGCGAAAGCACCGCTGTTCATGCCACGGTATCCGGAAAGGTTGCTGAAGTAATCAAGAAGTTTCCTGATATGAACGGAGGGTACGTCCCGGCCATTGGCATAGAGTCAGACGGCAAAAATGAATCGAGAGGACTGTTGGAAGGCTCGGATCCTATGAGCCTTATTCAAAAAGGAGGCGTTGTCGATTGCGATGTTGTGGCAATTTCGCTTCATGACAAGCTTACGCTGGCAAAAGAAAAATCAGTAAAGACCTTGATCGTAAATGGTGTTGATGTAGAACCTCACATGATCAGTAGAGCTTCAATCCTTGCTGAAAATGCGAAAGAGGTGGCATCCGGGATCGACATCATCAGCAAGATTTTGGGCGGCGCAACAGTCCATATAGGTGTAAGTGAGAACGCTTCTAATGCTATCTCTGCTATTTGTGGGGCGTGCAGTTCGGCTAATGTTGTAGCGCTTAAGGCCAAACATCCCCAAAGCATGCAGGAGCTTTTAGTCAAGGCCATTCTTGGCAAGGAAGTCCCCACGGGCGGCGTTCCAGAAGAGATCGGTGTTACCGTGATAAGTGCTGAGACCGCTTATTTTACAGCGCAGGCAGTTAATGATAAAAAGCCGATGCTTGAACGATTTATCACAGTAACGGGAAGCGGAATCGGGAGCCCTAAAAATGTATTGGTAAGGATTGGTACCCCGATCAAGGATGTGTTGGAGCATTGCGGCGCTGCACCGGGACACGGGGGGAAGGTAATCATTGGCGGTCCATTGATGGGAACTGCTATCCATAGCGCTGATATGCCTGTAACAAAAGAGACCACGGGAATCTATGTCCAGAAGGAAAGGGAGATTGCGGACTTTCCTTCCGGTGTCTGTATCAAGTGTGGACTGTGCGTGGAGGTGTGCCCGATGCGGTTGATGCCTCTTCTCATTTCCGGCTTTTCCGAATCGGGCAACTACTCGTTGGCGGAAAAAAATGATATTATGAGCTGCATCGAGTGTGGCTGTTGCGCTTATGTGTGCCCGGTTCTCATACCAATGGTGCAATGGATAAAGTTAGGTAAATCCGAGATTAGAGCTCAAAAGGAGTAGTGAATGAAAACACCGGAACTCATAGTATCGGCCGTGCCCCATGTTCATGGCGGGAACTCCATCCAAAAGATAATGATGAATATCCTTATTGCTTTGGTTCCGGCCATGGTCATCGGGGTATATTTCTTTGGTGTGGACACTATCAGGGTAGTAGTCATTGCTATGGCTTCTGCGGTTGCATGGGAAGCGATTCTTCAAAAGATAATGGGACGACCCATTGCAATTAGCAACTTGAGCGGGGCGGTCAGTGGTCTCATTCTTGCCATGTTGTTGCCTCCCACAGCGCCATGGTGGATGATCTGTACTGGAACATTCGTCATGATTTTGCTCGGCAAAGAGGTCTACGGAGGCTTGGGCAACAACCCGTTTAACGGTGTACTGATTGCGTGGGTTGTGCTGCAGATGTCGTATCCTGATCATATGATGTATTGGGTGGCCCCTCCCGGGGACTTTATGACAGAAGCGACCCCCCTTGAGGTGCTGAAATTTGAGGGCGTGGAATCGATTGCCGAGTATTTTTCTACTTCGGGTCTCTTGATTGGGAACACCACCGGTTTCATCGGGGAAGTCTCTGCTCTTATGCTCCTGATCGGGGGGGCATACCTCCTTATCCGAAAGGTGGTCTCCTGGCGGATTCCGGTAAGCTTTCTGGCAGGGATTATCCTTTTTTCCGGTCTTTTCTGGCTAACTAATTCAGAAGAATACGCAAGTCCTTTGTTTCACCTGTTGGCGGGCGGGTCGATCATGGCTGCCTTTTTTCTGGCTACCGATATGACTTCTTCACCTGTTACGCCTGCGGGGATGTTGATCTATGGATTCCTCTGTGGAGTGTTAACCGTAGTGATTCGACTATGGGGAGCGTGGGCTGACGGCGCCTACTACGCAGTCTTTATAATCAGTATCCTGACACCCTTATTGGATAAAATTAAATCAAAGGTTTATGGGAGGTAACTGCCAGTGTCTTTTCGCGAGATATTAAAAATGATCGTGGTCCTTACGATTGTCTCTGGTGTGTGCGGAGGGGGCCTCGCTGTAGTCAAGATGGCGACGGCAGAACAGATCGAATACCAGAAAATCAAGAACATCAAAGAACCGGCCCTGAAGGCGATACTCTCCGGTTATGACAATGATCCTGTGATTGACAGAAAGGTTTTGGTTGTCGGAACGGACAAGAAAGGCAAGCCGATCGAAACGACCATCTTTTACGCGAAGAAGGGCGGCGAGGTTATTGCGGTTGCTTTTGAGGCATATGGCGGAGGGTTCGAGGGGGACATCGGCGTCATGATAGCTATTAAGATGCCCGATGAGGTGTTAGATGGGATTGCCGCAACAACACATTCAGAGACCCCCTCGGTAGGGGGTGTTGCGCTCAATTCTCCCAATTTCCTCGGCCAATTCAAAGGTAGGCCGGTAGGCGAAAATTTTGGCCTGAGCTCCGAAGGTGGCGTTATAAACGCTTACAGCGGCGCTACCATCTCGTCCGCGGGGGCGTCAAAGGCAATCAAGAGCGGAATGGAGATATACAAGAAGTTTAAATCAGAGATACTGGGATGAGTGAGACCAAGGGAGGAGTTTGTAAATGTCACGCATTGTAAAGGAATTTACCAAAGGGCTCTGGGATGAGATTCCACCGTTTCGATTCGTTCTTGGACTCTGCTCTGTTCTTGCGGTAACAACAAGCGTAAGCAGCGCGGTCGGACTGGGTGGCGGTGTTGTCTTTGTACTGATAATGAGTAACGTCCTGGTTTCTGTCTTTAGAAAGATTATCCCGGACAAGGTAAGGATCGCGGTCTTTATTGTTATTATTGCATCAGGGGTTATTATAGTCGAACTTGTTATGCAGGCCTATTTCTACGGTCTTTTTCAGGTATTGGGGATATGGATACCGCTTATTGTGGTAAACTGTGTGGTCCTCGGGCGGGCCGAAGCTTTTGCCCGTAAGGAATCAGTCGTTTTGGCCCTGGCTGATGCTCTTGGCATGGGTATGGGTTTTACGATATCCTTGACAGTCCTCGCGTCGCTCCGTGAAATCATCGGGGCCGGCACATGGTTTGGTATGTCAGTCATGCCCGAATGGTATATAGGGTTTCCATATATTATCAAACCTCCTGGAGCATTTGTCTGTCTCGGGATCATTCTCGCAATTATGAACGTGGTTTCGGCCAGAATAGACGCGAAGAAACAACAGGCATGATCGAGTTGCGCGTTACGTGTTACAAGTTGATTGCTTAACTCGCAACCCGAAACACGCAACTCGTAACAGCCCAAATGGGAATTTATACTGTCGAGTTAGCCCTTAAATTTAGTCACTAAAAGAGAGAGGTTTTCTATCATGGGTGATTATCTTCTGTTCATGTTGTCGGCGATCGTTATAAACAATATTCTGCTGATTAAATTTCTGGGTGTTTGCCCCTTTATCGGCGTTTCAAGCAGCATGGACAGCGCTATCGGGATGTCGGCCGCCTGCATATTTGTTAATGTCCTTGCAAGTTCTCTATGCTGGATGGTTCAGAGCTTTGTGCTTGAACCCCTTGGCCTGGAATATATTCAAACCCTTGCCTTTATTGTGGTCATCGCTTCACTGGTGCAATTGGTTGAAATTGTTCTTCAGAAAGTTGCGCCTCCCCTTTATAGCGCTCTTGGGATATATTTGCCCTTGATAACAACAAACTGTATGATTTTTGGTGTTGCTGTGCTGAATATTCGGGAGGAACGTGGCTTTATCGATACGCTAGTGTACGCTGCTTCAACGGCAGTCGGATTCAGCATGGCCTTGATGCTTCTTGCCGGCATCAGAGAACGTTTTGCCATCGCTCGGATTCCAAAAGTGATGCAGGGCTTTCCTGCCGGGCTGATTACAGCCGGGATGATGGGGTTGAGTTTTTATGGACTGGTAGGTTTGGCGTAAACAGGAGAGGACGAGTTCTATGGGACCGATATTAAGTGCGGTTGTTGCAATGGGTGGCCTCGGATTGGCCTTGAGCGCGGCTCTGGGTGTTGCGGCAAAGGTTTTTTATGTCTATGTTGATCCGAAGATTGGCGAAGTCGCTGATTGTTTGCCCGGAGCAAACTGTGGTGGATGTGGTTATGCCGGATGCAGCGATTGTGCCGCCGCCATGGTGTCGGGTGAAGCCGCACCCAATGCCTGTAAGGCCGGAGGTGATTCGATTACCCAGGCGGTCGCTGCTGTTTTGGGCGTGTCTGCTGAATCGGCTGAGAGGGATATCGCCAAGATTTTTTGCCGTGGCGCTCATGGCGTAGCAGAGCGTAAATATATCTACAAAGGTATCACAGATTGCCGGGCCGCCGCCTTGATCTCCGGTGGGGACAAGACCTGTACATACGGCTGTCTCGGTCTTGGGACTTGTGTCGCGAGCTGTCCCTTTGGCGCTCTTAGAATGGGGGATGACGGATTGCCCATAGTGAATGAAAAACTGTGCACCGGCTGCGGCACCTGTGTAACTGCTTGTCCTCGCGGTATTCCCCATGTGGTAAAGGAGTCTCAGCAAGCGGCTTCTCTTTGCAGCTCTCATGATCTTGGCAAGATTGTCAAGGCGATATGCAGCGTGGGGTGCATAGGCTGCGGAAAATGCAAAAAGGCATGTCCTGAAAAGGCTGTTGATGTAGTGAAATTTCTGAGTGTGGTTGACCCTGAGAAGTGCACGGGATGCGGCAAGTGTTTTGAAAAATGTCCCACCGGTATTATTCAAAGCTTAGTAGCTTAATTATATATCGGGTTGGCTTGATATATTGTAGACGTTAAAACAGAGGAGATATAAGAATGGTCAAGAAGATCCTGATTGCCATGGATGAATCTGATTACGCTAAGAAAGCCGTAAAATACGTAGCTTCCGCGGTGAGACCCACGGTTCACATAACTCTGCTTAGCGTAATGCCGACCATTTCGTCAAAGCTGGAAAGAGAACTGCACCATCCATTGTTTGCGGAAAAGGTGGAAGGGCTTAAAGGGATAACGGCTGAGAAGAAAAAGCTGGTGGAAGCAATGATGGAGGAATGCCGTACGATTTTAAAGGATGCGGGTGTACACGATAAGAATATTGAAGTGAAGATAGTAAACAAGAAGGTTGGAATTGCACGGGATATCATAGCAGAAGCTGAAACAGGGGGCTATGATACCGTTGTGATAGGTCGAAGGGGGTTGTCCGCCGCCGCCGCCTTTGTCCTGGGGAGCGTGTCAAATAAGATCGTTCAGAACATAAAGAATTGCACGGTCTGGGTTGTTGAATAAGGAGCATGTCGAAGAAGGCGTGGTCATAGAACAATTACGAGACAACCACGCAAAGGTAAAGATTCGAAAAAGCTCCTCATGTGACGCTTGCTCACATAAGGGTTTTTGTAATCCGTTTGGCAGAGACAGTATGATTATTTTGGCCGCCAATCCGCTAAACGCGGAGGCAGGCCAGAAGGTACGCATGGCCTTCAAGGTGGAAAAAGAGAGGAAGGCCGTCACGATTCTTTACATTATCCCATTAATTGGGCTTTTGGTAGGGGCTTTTGTTGGAGATGCCCTTAATTTATGTGGCAACCGGGATGCTTCGGCTGCCTTTTTTAGTGTTCTGTTTGTGGTGATTACCTTTTTAGGTATACGATATTACAGCCATATAAGATATGAGCGTGACGTTTCTTATAAGCCGACGGTTATTGAGATAGTGGAGTAGGAAATGACATCGTCAGGAGGTAACTGGTAAATGAGATTTGGGAAGTGGATATTAGCGATTTTTGTACTGAGTATATTTCTATTTTCGGGTCCGGCTATGGCCACCGATCATGACGTTGCGACACATGATACAGGACATGGCGCTATTACCCATGACGAGACAGGTCATGACGCCGCAGAGGCGGAACACGAACACGGCCATGCAGACACAGAGGCTCATGGGGGAGATGAAGGCCATGGTCATCACGGACCAAATCTGGGAGAGATCCTTCCACTCTGGAGTTGTATCCCTTTTGCGTGCATGCTCCTTTCCATAGCGCTTTTTCCGCTTTTGGCCCCGCATTTCTGGCACCATCACTTCGGCAAGGTATCCGCTTTCTGGGCGGCATTGTTAGCCATTCCCTTTTTGATTGCCTTTAAAGGGGGCGCCGTGTATGAGATCCTTCATATCATACTTGCCGACTACGTCCCTTTTATTATCCTTCTGTGGGCGCTTTATACTGTTTCCGGCGGCATCGTGCTTAAGGGCACATTGCGCGGGACGCCGGTTTTAAACACCGTTATGATACTTATCGGCACAGTACTCGCCTCGTGGATGGGCACCACGGGCGCTGCCATGTTGCTGATCCGGCCGTTTTTAAAGGCGAATGATTATCGAAAAAACAGGACCTTTATGGTGGTATTCTTTATCTTCTTGGTTGCCAATATCGGAGGTTCATTGACCCCGCTTGGAGATCCGCCGCTCTTTTTAGGGTTTCTCCACGGGGTCTCCTTTTTCTGGACCATGAAGATAATGCCCCATATGCTTGTAACAGCCGGTATCCTCCTGGGGATCTACTTTATCCTTGATTCATACCATTATAAAAAAGAGGGGTTGAGCGGAGCTCCACCAGAAGAAGGGGTTAAGGAACCGCTAAGATTAGAAGGAACGCTCAATTTTGTCTTTCTCGCCGGTGTGGTAGGGTCAGTGCTCATGAGCGGGATTGTAGACTGGGGCGAGATCAACACGTTTGGGATTCACCGGGCCGTACAGGATTGGGTAAGGGATGGGATACTGATCGGCATGGGCATGCTCGCATTGCTGACGACAAAGAAAGAACTGCGTGAGTACAATGACTTTTCCTGGTTTCCGATTATTGAGGTAGCCTATCTCTTTATCGGGATATTCATTACCATGATTCCATGTCTCCTTATACTTAAGGCAGGCTTGAAGGGGGAACTCGCCTTTTTGATCGCCGCGGTAAAGGAGCCGTTCCATTACTTCTGGGTAACGGGCGCTCTGTCTGGTTTTCTTGATAACGCGCCGACCTATCTTACTTTCTTTAATACCGCTCTTGGGGCCTTTTATCCGGGGATGCCGGAGCCTCAGGCTGTTCCTCTTCTCATGACGGAAAGTTCGATCTTCTTGAAAGCAATTTCAGCCGGTGCTGTCTTTTTTGGTTCCTTCAGCTATATCGGGAATGCGCCTAACTTTATGGTACGGTCAATCGCGGAGGAGGCCGGAACGCCCATGCCGAGCTTCTTTGGTTATATAATAAAGTATTCCGTGGTCTACTTGCTGCCTACTTTTGTGATCGTAACTTTAATCTTCTTCTAAAGAATGGGGTGTATTATGCAATTTAAAAAAATATTGTTCCCTACAAAGTTTCAGGAATTGGCGTTTAACTCGC
Source organism: Pseudomonadota bacterium (assembly GCA_043818915.1). Classification (GTDB taxonomy): domain Bacteria; phylum Desulfobacterota; class Desulfobacteria; order Desulfobacterales. The sequence continues at coordinate 53,459 of JBDRFJ010000166.1, forward strand.
TGGAATCGATTTTGGAACTTAAGAAAGCCGGCCTGCAAGAGATCGTCCTGACTCATATCATACCGAGAGAAGATGTTGCGTTTGTGCCGTATGGCGGCTATATGAAAGACGAGGAAGAGCGGCTGAGAGAGCAGGCGCAGATTCGTTTTCAAGATTGGCAGGAAGCAATATCAAAAAAGGGTATTGAAAGTAAGATCAGGATTGAGGTAGGCGCTCCTATCGCAAAGATTTTGCGTATCGCGGATGAGGAAAAGGTCGATCTGATCGTGGCCGGGAGAAAAAAGAGAACAACACTGGAGAAGGTCTATGTTGGGTCGCATACCTTGGAACTCATGCGCCGGAGCACTATCCCTATTTTGATCAGCAAATATATGGTGCAGTTTGAATGGGAAGGTGAGCTTATTACCAAGGTGAACGATCATATTTTTACGAATCCTCTTCTTGCTACCGACTGGTCTAAACCCTCTGAAAAGGCCTTACAGGCGGTTTCGTCTCTTAAAGGAATAATTGATAAGGCAATGGTGACGCATATCATTGGAGTGAAGATTGGCAAGGGCCTTGACAAGTCCGAACTGAAGCGTCTCGAAAAGGAGAGTAAAGAACGGTTAAAGAAATATTGTGATGAGTTGGAAAAAGGCGGAATCAAAGCAGAGTCACATCTGTTTTCCGGCCGGACCGCACCCGAGATTATGAGGGTAGCACGAGAACATAAGGCTACCATGATTGTTATAGGCACCACAGGTAAAGACCGGTTTAAGGAGTTTTGGCTGGGCAGTGTTTCTCACCGTGTGGCCGAAGCGTCGGAGGTGCCGGTGTTATTAGTTCCCTAATGTCTGCCAGAAACGGCATCGTTTGACCCGATACTGCGTTCTCCGCAGGTTTCTATCCTCGACGTAGCTTGGCTACGCCTCCGGTAGAAACCTTTGTGCGGCCTTGTCTCGGAACAAAAGCTACCGTTTCTGGACAGACATTTTTTTACTCTATATAAACCAAAAAAGCGGATAGAATTTCTATCCGCTTTTTTATTGCTTATATTATACCTGTTTTGGCTATGAGCTAAACTTGCTTCCAGCCTTGTGAGTGGAATGTTCTCCCGCCTCGGGCTATAATCATTGTCTCTATGTCAGCCAAGGAATGAGCAAGATTAACGCTATCATTTGGTTTTAGTACAAAGAGGGCGGTAGAAAGGGCATCGGCTTCCATAACAGTAGGAGCCACTACCGTGGCGCTTATCGTTTCCCGTGGCGAATCGCCTATGGTCTTGTCAACGATATGATGATGGCGTTTATCCTTGTCGAAATACCTTTCATAGTTGCCGGATGTCGCTACAGCGCCGTTATTGAGTTCCAGGACTTCGACATATTCCCTTCTGCCCCACGGATCCCTTATGCCGACCTTCCACGCTTTTTCAGGGCCGTTTCCTCCGATTGCTCTGATGTCGCCCCCTGCGTTGATTAGGGCATATTTTATTCCATGCCGTTCAATAAGATTCGCGGCCTGATCTACAATATATCCTTTTGCTATCCCGTCCAAGGTGATCTGCATTCCGTCCTTGAGAAATTTGATCCCTTGTTTGTCTATTTTGACCTTGTCATAATCGACAAGCGCCATCTTTTCTTTTATCTGCTGTACCGTTGGTGGAGCGCCGGTTTTTGCAAAGGTTTCCTTGTAGAGATTAACAAGAGGAAGGACTGTAATATCAAATGCGCCTTTGCTTACATGATTAAAATAGGCCGCCTGATGGAGCACTGCCGCAATTTCTGGCGATATGTCATTCAAAGTCCCTTTTGTATTTAACCAGCTTACCGGTGTATCAGCAGCATGCCGGTCAAATATTTTTACTAATTCGGTCATTCTTGTAAAGGCTTTTGCTTGAACCTCTTCAGCTTTATCACGGGACGCATCAACGATTGTTATGTTCACGAAGGTTCCCATAAGGGGACGCGTTCTGCTGATTTGCTGATGGTTGGCGGGGAGTTTGCCTTCGCTTGGCTTGGCTATAAGAGCTGGGGCAACTGCGCCAAAACCGAGTATTCCCATTAACTTGAGACAATTTCTACGGTCTACCATCTCTTCCATTCGTTTTTTCAAGTAACCTTTGTCCATCTTTGTCTCCCCTCCATCATAAGAGATCTATTGCTTAAATAACCATTTCCCAATACCGCATAACCAGCTATTAGTCAAGAAATTTTTAAGTTTTTTGCCGCGTTGTTTTGCTTGACAGCCGTAGAGTATTTTGGTATTAAAAAAAAGTTTCATTGTGCATGTTTTCAACATCGAACAAGGAAGGGTGCTATGAAAAAAAACTTGGCTGTGTGTAGTGTTGTTGCGGTTTTGGTCGCTATTTGTGTTTCTATGTCGGTGTATGCGCAAGATGACATGATGACGCTGGAACACGATATTTTTGTGGATCGGCAGAGGCCCGCGGTCCTTTTTCCGCATATGCTGCATGCCGATGAACTGGGAATCGATTGTCTTGACTGCCATCATGTGTATGACGCGAAGGGTGAAAATGTATGGGATGATTCCGAAGAGTCTGACTGCACCGCGTGCCATAAACTTGAAGCAGACGGCGAGAAAATGCCCGCGATGAAAGCGTTTCATACCAATTGCCAGGGCTGCCATAAAGAGGAAGGCAAAGGCTCTGTGACATGCGGCGAATGCCATCCGCGGACAAAACAAGCCCCAAAAGAGACCCATTGAAAAATAGGGCTTTCATTTTTCTTGTCAGACCTGAACTGTCTACTCTGAGCCAAAAGGATAGACGCTGTGTTTTGTCCTGACGTAATCTATATTTTTTCTCTTGAGCCGGTTTCAAAATTGAACATTTTGAAACCGGCTCTTTTTTTAACCTAAGTTGAGCGATTTTTAAGGAAGAGATTGGTGCAGATCGAGTCAAAAATCGCTCAATTTAGGTTAAAGTAAATAACATTTTGTAAGGATTAGCTTATCAGGGAGAAAGTCTTATGCAGCGCTTCAAGAAATATGTGGGTGAGAAGATTTCACTGGCAAACATCAAGGATGCGGCAGGGATTAGTTCTTTTGGTATGACGTGCAGATATCTTCCGGACCCGCCAGAGGATTTCGATGAGTTTGAGTTTGTTACCGACTTCGGGGGCACAAAGAACCTTGGCCTGATGGTGACAATAGAACTTATGAGAATCAAGAGGCTGTTTTTTGGAATGATATCTGCTGAAGACCCGGATGTTATTAGACCTCTTGGCGAATCGGAACTCGAACAGCTCTTAAAGGAGCGTGGAGGTCAACTGGAGGGCTTTTTTGAATACATTATCTCGTGATTAAAGATGATGGTTTCGTAAAAAGTCTTTAGGGAAAAGATAGTTAAGAAAATAAAAAAGGTCAGGCCACACGCTAACAATGCAAGAGGCCTGACCTTTTTTTTTGTTATCAGTTATGGCTGCAAATGCTCCGGTATCTCCATTGCTGCAATCAGGAGATCGCTGAAGAATTTAACCTCCATCCCTAATTTATAGGTATGGACAATGTCTTCGATGCCGCTATGGCAGTTATGGCACGGCGTTACAATAGTATGGGCGCCGGTTGCTTTAAATTGCTCCGCCTTTATGCTGTTCCCCTCGACCCGCTTTTTCTTCCACGGAGGCCCGCAATTGATGACTCCGCCGCCCGCGTTGCAACAATAATTGTGTCTCTTGTTGGGGGTAACATCCACAAACTCTGCACAGACCGCATTCATAATATAACGGAGTTTGTCGCCCAAACCAGCGTTTCTAATAACGTTACATGGGTCCTGCACAGTGATCGGACCCTCAGCTTTTTTTGCTATCTTGATTCGGCCGCTTTTTATCAGGTCATAATAAAATGATATGGCATGAACTATCGGTATAGGCGGCTTCATCCATCCCATCCAGGTAGGACCATCATATTCTGCCCCCCTGAACGCATGACCGCATTCACCCATAACTATTTTTTTGACTTTAAGCCTTTGAGCTGTTTCATGATGAAGCCTTTCCACCCTGGCCATGACCTCAAAATCGCCTGAATACATAGCCATATTGCTGTTATCCCAGCCGGCGGTTGCAGGCATTGTCCAGTCAAGCCCTGCCACCTTCATGATTGCCGTGATATTACCAAGGAGCTGGGCTAAAAACTTTGGTTCAGGCCCGATAACGGAATACATAATTTCTGCGCCTTCCTTTTCCAGTGGCAAACGGGCGCTCGGCACATATCCCTGGCCCTCTTCCTCCTGCCATTGAAGAGTATCTATCCATTCGTCCGGTTTTACCCACATCTGGTTCATTGTGGCGGCGTGGCTGTGAACCGTATCCTGGAGGTAAAGGGGCACCATGTCTAATTTTGCGCATATCCGACGAACCACGAGAAGCATGTAGGCGATATCGATTCCAAACGGACAGTACATGCCGCAGCGGCGGCAAAGATTACATTCGGTATAGGCTATTTCAGCGCATCTTTTGATAAATGCGGCGTCAACAGCGCCTTTATTTTTTAACATTACCCATATGGTATCCTTTATCTTTGTAACCGGAGCATAACTGACATCCCGGTCATTAGAAAGATACCACTGGCAGGCCTCTGCGCATAACCCGCAGTGGATACATGTATTAACGTAAGTCCACAAACGACCGCCGGTTTCTTTATCTATAACTTCATTGATAACTTTTTCTATTTGTTCGGGTCTGAGTTTTGCCTCGGTCTGATCCATGGCATCATCTACTACCGGTTCTCTTTTAGTTATGGTGGGTCTCATAATATTCTCCTTAACATTGTATTGCTGTTTAATTCTTACCAATCCTTTGAATGCTTTACATGACCTTGCTCACTCCCGAAATATGCTCTTGTAAAAACAAAGAAGAGCATGTGGCTTAGCCTTGTAAAAGGAATGGCTATCAGCATGATCTCGCCGGCAAGGATATGAATTATCAGCATGGTCTTATAATCAAACCACTGATGGTATGCAATGAAGCCGGTTATAAAGGGAAGAGCGGTAATTGCCAGCAGAAGATAGTCCGAACCATCGGTGACATTTTTTACCACAGGGTCTGTTAGCCTTCTGTATAAGAAAAAGATACAACCGGCAATAACTATGATTGTCATATAGTCGGCGATTGTATCCGACATGCTCCACCAGCTTATATTCCATGATTCATCCCAGAGAATAATATGGGCCAAAAGAAAAATAGGCGTGACAACCAGACAGATATGAAAAGCAAAAGAGACAGCAGTAAATACTGGCCGTTGTTTCATGTACTGGTTATTAAAAGGTATTACCCAGTGCACAAGAGAAGCTAAACTGTGTTTTAATGACATGTGCGGAAACACAACTTTCTCCTTTTTAGCGCCTGCCAACATGTAGATTATTCTATAAAGACTCCCCGCAATAAAAATGATGAAGGCAGCCCATGCCAGCGGCCCGCGTACCAATTCATACATTTGTTTTCCCCCCTTCAGTAAATGGTATCAAAGTTGTTGGCATTGAATGATCTTTAGGGAATAGAATTACCATTTTTATCAAGTTTACATACTTGCCAACGGGACTATTCGACGATAATATTTCTTGTCTTCTATGCCCCGTATGAGTACCTTGGTCCCGTCAGGAGATATAACAGGGTCCCAAAGGGCTTCATATTTGCTGCCCCATATCTTGCCATTAACTGCCATGGCATACTTGCCGTGTTTTTCTACTTTACAAATTACCTTATCGCCATCGGGGCTAAAAACAGGCGGCCAAATATTATCATAGTACGCACCGTCACCGAGCACTGTCCCGTCAAGAACAAGAAACCAGAACCCGCTGTCTTTGGCAATAGCGGCCACCTTAGTGCCATCCGGGCTAAAATAGGGCCGCAAGACACATTCTCCGAACGTAGTACGCCATGGCCGGCCGTCTACAGCAACAGTCCATTTGGCGAACGATGTGGCAACTGTTGCAGCGATCTTTTCGCCGTCAGGGCTGTAGGTTTGGTACAAGATATTGGTAAAACCTTTATCCCAGACAAGGGTGCCGTTTGTTGCCAGGAACCATCGGCCTCCTTGCCTTACAGGCGCGGTTACCACGTCGTTTTTATGAGGATGAAAGACAGGTTCCCATGTACAACCGGCTGTTGTCTCCCATGGGGTTCCGTTTACGACAATGCCGTAGTCACAAATAGCGGCTCTATATTCCGCGGCAACTTGCTTGCCGTCATTGCTGATGGCCAATCCGTAGAGGTCGACAAAGTTGTCTTGCCACGGCTTGCCGTTTACCACCACCGACCATGTGCCATTCAAAAATCCTTCAAGATCAGCCTGGCCAAGGGGAACGGTTTGAGCAATAGCGGCCACGGTTTTCCCGTCAGGACTCACAACATAACTTGCTATACTCGCCAGGCTTTTAGAACATTCCCATGTTTTTCCATCAACTGCGATCCCATATACATCGTCTTGTTTAACAGTTGCCGCAATCACCTTGCCGTCGGCGCTGAACTTGGTATCCCAAATATACTCGTAGGAGTTTTCCCAGGCCTTTCCGTCCACAGCCATAGTCCATTCCATGTCCTTTGACGCCAAAACAGTCAGCCTGTTGTCAGGGCTGAACCTGGAATACCATAGCTTTTCGTATGGCTCTTCCCACGTTTCTCCATTGACACATACGTTGAATTCTCCTTCCCCTATTTTTACAATAGAGGCAATCTTTTCGCCGTCGGGACTTACATAAGGCTCCCAGACATCTTCAAACCGGACCTTCCATTCCGCTGTGTCGGCAACCATCTTTTTTTTGCTTTTCCAGTCCCAATTTTCCAAATCAGGCATTCTTACACCTCCCTAATTTTTGTTTGGAGTCTGATATGCTTCAGGCCTATAAGAATTTATTTTCATATTACCTGGCGGACTATTACTGCCATTTTGGTGCTGTGGTGGTTTTTTTTTTACTGAGATTGAATGCGATCTTAGTCTATTTCTTACAAAAGGTCAAGGTAAAAACGATGGTAAGCAGTTGTTTTTAAAGAAAAAGGATGGCGGATAACTGTTTGGTGTTATTAGGTTAATTAGAGTTTTGTGTTAATAGTGTCTTTTTTTCTTGACACGGAAATACCGGATTGTTATAGGATAAGCCCTTGTGTATTTAGTGTATTTGTATGAGAAGAATGTCCGTACGGTATAGCAATTGAAACCTTGGACCAAGTAAGATTGAGAGATCACATAAAAAACGGAGGGTTCCCATGTATGAATTTGTAAGAGGGCCGTTGGCCTTGATTTCATTTGCCATTTTTTTTATCGGGATTATCGTCAGAGTCGTCTGGTACGTGAAAGGTCTTGATTGGAGACTCGACAGAGTGGCCTATCTTGAAAAGGCTGATTACGGGATTCGGGGCGCCCTAAAATCTATCTTCCACTGGATATTACCGCTCAATCACACAACCGCAAATCACCCGATTTTTATGGGGGCGACTTATCTTTTCCACATATGCCTCCTTACGGCTCCACTCTTGTTAATGGCTCATGTCATGCTGATAGAAGAATCGTGGGGCATTAGCTGGATCACCATACCTGATACCATAGCAGATTATATGACCTTGGCGGTCATTGCCGCAGGAGGTTTCTTGTTTGCTCGTCGTTTAGTCTTACCCCACGTTAAAATCTTGACCACCGGATCTGATTTTCTTATCTTGTTCATTGCGTTGGCTCCATTCATTACCGGTTTTATTGCCTATCATCAATTGATGGGATACAAGTTCTGGTTGATCGTGCATATCCTCGCGGGCGAGATAATGCTGATAGCGATTCCCTTTACCAAGCTTTCCCATGTCGTTCTTTTCTTCTGCTCCAGAGCCCAAATCGGCATGGATTACGGTATAAAGAGAGGCGGACAAAAAGGGAAAGGAATCGTCTGGTAATAGTGGCCCCATAATAATTGTTATCAATAATTTCATTTAACATTTAAGGAGAGATAGATATGGCAGAAGAAGCAAAAGACCAAACCTTAGAACCTCTTGTTACCAGAAGACCCGTGAAGACCAAAGAGGAACTCGACGCCTTATTAGCAGACAGAGGGGGGGCCCGGTATTACAAGGAACTCAATGAATGGTCTGTTGATACGGATGCATTGAAAAGTACACTGAATACCACATGCAAATCTCGGTTACGCACCTGGCTTAAGATTTGTGCCCATTGTGGTATGTGCGCGGATGCCTGTCATTTTTATATCTCAAACGACAATGACCCCGAGCAGGTCCCTTCTTATAAAATACAATCTACCCTTGGCGAGTTGGTAAAAAGAAAGGGGAATGTCGACAATGCATTCATGCAGTATTGCATGGATACGGCCTGGGGAAAGTGTACCTGCTGCAATCGCTGCGGGGTGTATTGTCCCCATGGGATCGACATGGGCGTTATGATGAGTTACCTGAGAGGGCTCTGTTTTTCACAGGGCTTCGTGCCATTTGAAATGAAAATCGGATCAGGGATGCATTGGGTATTTAATGCCCAGATGGATGTCACCGTGCAAGATTTTATTGAGACATGTGAGTGGATGGCAGAGGAATATGAGGATGATTGGCCCGGCCTCAACATCCCCGTTGATAAAGAGAACTCGGATATTCTGTATACAATCAATGCTCGTGAGCCCAAACATTATCCTGAGGATATTGCAGAGGCCGCGATTTTGTTCCATCTTACCGGTGAGAACTGGACGGTTCCCAGCAAGGGGTGGGAAGAGACAAGTTTGTCGATGTTCGCCGGTGACTGGCCCGGCTGCAAACAGCAGGTGGAATGGGTCTATGAGGCAATGGAACGGCTCAAACCAAAGCGGATGGTTGTTACAGAGTGTGGACACGCGCACCGTGCGACTATTACCGAAGGCCCCTATTGGGCCGGGATAAAGAGCGGTGATACGCCTGTCCCATCACAGCATTATGTTGAATGGGTATTAGAGGTGCTGGAAAATGGAAAGCTCAAGTTAGACCCTTCCAAAAAGATTAAAGAGCCTGTGACGGTACAGGACCCGTGTAACTATGTCAGAAATGCCGGTCTGTCCGAATGTCTCAGAAAGATTATGCCCTATATAGCGGAAGATGTCCGCGAAATGGCTCAGAACCGTGAGCAGAATTTCTGTTGCTCCGGCGGGGGAGGCATGAATGGGATCGGGCGTTACCGAAAGGAAAGAAACATAGGCCTGAGGGTAAAGCGCGATCAGATCTTAGCCACCGGGGCAAAATTTGTGGTTTCCGCGTGCCACAACTGCTGGGACGCGATCAGAGACCTGGAAGAAGTATACAAGTGTGGAATCAGGTGGAGCTTCTTAAAACCGATTCTTCTCAAGATGGTGATTGTGCCGGATCACTTAAAACCAAAAGAATAACGGCTGTGTGACAATAACAATGGAGCATATTGGAATGAAAGCTAATAAGATAGCGTTATATATAGTGGCGGCGGGTCTGGCATCCCTTTTTATTCTCGGCACGGCATATGCTCAGGATGAAATTCAATGGCTGGAGCATGGTATCTTTGTGGGACGCGAGAGACCCGCGGCGGCTTTTTCGCATGCGCTTCATTCTGATGACTTAGGAATTGATTGTTTGGAATGTCATCATATCTACGAAAACGGTGAAAACGTTTGGGATGATTCCGCAGAGTCCGACTGTACCGCATGTCATAAGCTTGAGGCAGAGGGCAGGAAGATGCCGGCAGTAAAAGCGTTCCATACTAATTGCCAGGGTTGCCACAAGGAGGAAGGCAAAGGTCCGATTACGTGCGGTGAGTGCCATCCCCGGAAAAGACAATAGGAGGCGCTGTCCGAGAATTATGTCTCGTTCTCACGCTTTTGCAGTAGGACCAGAATTCTCGGACAGCCTCCTATACCAAAACAGATGGTGCAGGGAGTTCTGATCTCCCTGCATATTCAATTTCTTCCCCTTTCCCATAATCTTATCACGAGACCTTAGATCCCACCGATGGCGGAGAATGTTTTGAAACTGCCCCTGTAAAAAGGGGTTTAGAAAAAATAAAATTCTGCCGATCCTACGTAAAAATTTCCTTACATTAATCATCAATAAACCTTACCGGACAGAATTTGTATGCTTATCATTCCTCTAACAGGAAAAATCAGCTGGCGGAATCCTCCTGTAATTACGATCGGGATCATTCTGATTAACTGCTTTGTATTTTTCTTTTTACAATCAAACGACAAGGAGTGGTGTCGTCAGACTATAGAGTTTTATTTTGAATCCGAGCTGGTCAAAATAGAAGTCCCGAGGTATAGGGAGTACTTGAAAAGCGCAAAGGGTGAAGATGTCCCATCTTTCCAGGGAGAAGAAAAAGATGAAATGATTCTTGTCCGTTTTGTTCAAGAAATGGAAAAGGATCATGTTTTTATGAAAAAACTGCGCAATAATGAAATTATCACACCGGAAGAATCCATATATGCGGAGTGGGCGAGCCTCAGGAAAATATATAAAGAGAAGCTGTCAAGGGTTGTCTTCTTACAGTACGGTTTCATTCCTGAGCACAAAAACTTTATTGCTGTTTTTACCTATATGTTTCTACACGGTGGCTTTATGCACCTTTTGGGAAACATGGTTTTCCTATGGCTTGTTGGGTGTGTGCTCGAATTGGGATGCGGCAGAGTGCCGTATATTGTTGGATATGTGATAAGCGGCATTCTATCGGCAGTCCTTTTTGGGTTGATTTACATGGACAGTATGGCCCCTCTTGTTGGCGCTTCGGGGGCGATTTCCGGTCTTATCGGCGCCTATACTGTGCTATACGGCAAAAAAAAGGTTAAGGTCTTCTATTCTCTCGGCTTCTATTTCAACTACGTCAAGGTGCCGGGAATCGTGCTCCTTCCGATCTGGATCAGTAACGAAATTTTCCAGTTATTATTTGGGGGAGACAGCCACATCGCTTATGTCGCTCATATAGGAGGGCTTGTGAGTGGCGCCTTGTTGGGCTATATAAACCTGAATTTTTTTGGCCGTGTCAATCAAGAGGTATTTGAGGAAGATCGGTCAGAAGAGATCGCATCTCTGCTTGAGGAGGGATTACAGCGTATAGGAGAACTCGACATGAAGGGCGCCCGTCCCTTGCTGGAGCAGGTTCTCGATATAGATCCCGGCAACCGGAATGCCCTAACGCACCTCTTTAACATCGACAAGCTCAATCCCGAAGGAGAGCCCTTTCATAAAACAGCAGAAAGGTTGTTGCTCCGTTTGTGTCATGATAAAGATTATGAGACAGTATACGCTGTATACGATGAATACCGCCGCATCGCAAAGCATCCCCGCCTGACGCCCGACCTTTACGCACGCCTCAGTGCAATATTCTCCGAACAGGGGCGCCCTGAAGCGGCTGAAAAGATTATGGCAAGGCTCTTACAAAGCTGTCCCCAGTTTCCTCAGATCCCTACGGGTATATTAAACCTGTCCCGCGCCTATATTAAAAAAGGGCTGTCCGATAAGGGTAGGAAATGCCTACGGGTGATTCGTAAACAATATCCCGCGTCGGCTGAATCTCAGATTGCAGAGAGGTTGTTGAGATGAGAGCATCAAAGACTTTTTGCGAAGTCATCATCAAGCCGGGCTAATCTTTTCCAGATAGTCTCGAGCGTATGGGGTAATATCGTGGTCAGGGTAAGCCTTGATCAACCCTTTAAGGACACCCACCGCTTTTTTCGGATTCTTTAATTTTTCACAGATAAGTTTTGCGGCAAGGAAATATGCTTTTGGAATCAAGGGACTTCCCGCGTTTGCTTTAATAAACCTATTATAAGCATTGATGGCGCTCCTGGTGTTACCGGTTTCGTTCAGCCAGCTCGCTGTCTTAAACAAGGTGGATGGGCCGGGTGTAAATTGGAGGTCTTTGGATATACACTCTGCATATATGTCACACACTTTATTTTGTTCATTTTTCTCCGCGAGGAGGTCCAGATATACTTTGCCGTGCGCTATCATTTCGGCCGTTCGTTGACTGATTTTTAGAAGGTTGTAATAGCGCTCGGACAGATTTAGATCGGTAATAACACCCCCTGTCTCATATTGTATCAGAGAGATTGCGTTATCAATCTTCCCGTCTTTGATAAGAACATTAACCTGGTTGAGAATTCCATCGCTCGCATCGTGTTCGCTTTTTCCCGTTTCAGTGGACAGGTCTTCACTAACATCGTCGACCTCATATCCAATCTTTTCGTGATATTGGAAGATGACATATCCCATCATGTTATAGGAGGCAATAGTAAAGAAACTTTCTGCGATACCGAGAAGGAACAGATGTAAACCGGCAGGGAGGTGCTGAATCACATATTGTCCCAGGACAGCAGGTGCGCTTCCCAGGAGTCCGAGGAGAAAGTACATCAACAGATATCCCCACCCGATTCTCCATGCCATTCCGGCGAAAAGCATAGGATTTAAAGCCGCTACAAAGCTGTCGGTGGTTACAAGGATTATGATCATTGCGGGAACGGATAAAATGGCAAAAGCGAGAAATAACAACGCGATGTAAATTCCCGCGGTTTTAGTGAGCCAAAAAAAGACTGCCCCGACCATTATAAAAAGGCCGATTTGTTTGAAAACCTGGTGAAAATCGTCAGAGATGGTTTGAAAATTGAGCTTTGGAGGACTAAGGTCACCCCGGGCCGTATTTTTAAGCACGGCATAGGAATATTTTAACAATATTCCCCAGATTATTATGGGCATCAAAAGAGCGAAGAAGCAGAGTTTGTAAGACAGGATGCGTACCAAGGAAATGACAATTATTAATGTAAGCGGCCTTGCATTCAACGGATAGGCGAAAAACTTCGGGAGCCTATTCCAGAATGGCGCTATTGTATTTCCGACCCCGAGAGATTTCGCTAATTGATTACACTTGGGGCACAAGTGGAAGGTTTTTTGTTGTCCATACTGTTCTTGGACACGCTTTGTGACGCAATCAGAACAGTAATTTGCCTGACACTTGGGACAATTCCAGCGTGCCGGTCTGGTGGGGTGATAGTCACAAACTGTTTTCATGTCTTTTCCGTTATATCCAATAGTGGAGGCATTTTAATCACCGAGATTACAACTCTCTTTTTACACGAAATCGGTATAAAAATTAAAAAACTTTAGCGCGTTATCGATGATTTGTAAACGGTTACAAATGCTTGACGGAATTTATACGGTATCAGATTTAATATATTGCATTTTATAGATTAGATTAATATCTATTACCTAAGTTGAGCGATTTTTGAGGAAGAGATTGGTGCAGATCGAGTCAAAAATCGTTCAACTTAGGTATTAATACAAGTCCATGCATATAGAATTTGATAGTTTCGTAAAAATGGACCTTTGTTAAACGCGTAACAGTAAAGTATCATGTACGGAATGCCGAAAGCAAAATGAAGGAGATGGAATACTGAAGGATTTAATATTCTTAAATAAGGAGGATCGTATGAAGAGAATAGGCGTTATTTTACTGGTTTTGGGTTTGCTGTGTGTTCCTTTTTCGGCGTATGCCCTTGAGGTGGGAGTCAGGGGATATTACTGGTTCCCGGAGTTGGACGGCGATGTTACGGTAGATGAGGGCGGCACCCTTGGCACTACAATAGATTTTGAAGATGATCTTGGAATGGATGATGAAAGCTACCCGATGGTTGAAGCGTTTGTAGGGCTCGGAGATCACCATTTCAGCGTATCTGCTATGCAGGTCGATTATTCGGGGTCAGAAACTCTTACAAAGACTATATACTTTAAAGGCGAGGACTATACTGCGACAACTGCTGTTGAGTCTTCTTTGAAATATGACATGGTAGATGCCGAATATCAGTACGACGTCATTGATCTTGAAAATATCCTGGCGGGTTTTTCCATAGGAGTCATTGCAAAGGTAAAGTGGGTTGATGGAGAAGTGGAAATAAAATCGGCTACTGAGACCGAAAAGGAGACGTTTGCCGCGCCCATCCCCATGGTTGGTGTGGGGGTTCATGTGGGGCTTATTGCCGACATCTTAGAAGCTCGCGTAAAAGCAACCGGTATCGGCTATTCGGGAAACGCTCTCTATGATGTTATGGGCGACATCTCATTCACCCCGTTTCCGTTTGTTGACATTCACGGCGGGTATCGTATAATTCATCTTGATATAGATGTTGATGATGTGGAACTAAACTACGATATGTCCGGTCCGTATGCGGCTGTAACTGTGAGTTTTTAAATCATAGGAAAGAATCTCACCGCAAAGAGCGCAAAGAAAGACTCAGGTCTTTAAAAAACTTTGCGCTCTTTGCGTCTTTGCGGTGAAATAAACTTTTGTCTCTTTTCACATACCATTCGGCCAAAGTTTGGTGATCATCCCGTTCATCTGCTTGGCGAAATTCCCGCGAGGATATTTTGCGAGCACAGGTCTCAATTGGTTGGTAGCATTTTTAACTTCATACTCAAATGAGAAGTTGCCCAAATATTTTACCTCAATGGAAAGCATCTTTTTCGAGACGTCCTGAATCCGGGTCACTACATCCTTATAATTTGAGTCTGCATTGACCATGTTCACGATGAGGTATGGATTAAAACTTTTCAAGATTTGATGAATAAGATTCAGATGTTTTGGTTTTGAATCTTTAATGATCTTAATGAGTTCATGTATGGATGTTATCTCATTACCACTGCCGGTATGGGTCGCCTCTCTTATTATTGCTGTCAATTCAGTATCTTTTTGTTTATTCCATTTTGATTCAGAGCTGAAGATTCGATTCAGTTTACGGTACAAAGCTACCTTAACAAAGCTATACGCTTCCAAATACGCAGCAGGCTCGCAGGTAGTGATCACTATTTGACAGTCTGCTGCAAGGAAAAAATCGAGTGTATTATAGGAGGTGCCTCCTCCAAGGTCCATTATGATATATTCTGTATCGATCTGTTTTATCGTTTTGAGCAGCTTGAGCTTTCTCAAATAATTAATGTTGCCTGCCCCCAGTTCGGATCCATCTCCGCCGATAAACGAAGGGCCGTATCGACTCAGCATGGTAATGTCGGACAATGACCGTGCCTTCTTGTTCAAGAAGTCGTTGATGGTCTTACGAATAGAAGTTTCACCTAAGTACAGATGAAGATTAGCGCCTCCCAGGTCCAGATCGATTAATGTGGTTGATTTGCCAAGAGAAGAAAGTAAAATCCCGAGATTGGATACAAACATGCTCTTTCCTATCCCTCCTTTTGCTCCTCCTACGGCAATGATTTTTGGATAATCTCTTTTGAGAGCGCCGGCCTGGGCGTATTCTTTATGGCTGAGATAATTCTTTACGACGTTATAAGAGTCGTTTATTTTTATAAAGCGTTCCTGACGCCTTGTGAGTATTTCCGGTGCGTCATTATTATTAAGGTCCGGGTGATATTGTTTTGCTTTTTTTCTAAAGGCCGTTCTCAGTGATTCAAGCCTTAAGTTTTGGATAAATTGATTGTTCTTCGCTAATTCAGGAGAAAATAAATAGGCACAGGCATATCTGATTTGAAAGAGTTCCTTTGGAGATAAATCCTTTAACGCAATCATAAAAATAATAACCCCATGTTATATGATATTTTGTAACTGCTTAGGTTGTTAGGTTCACGGTTCACGGTTCAAGGTTAAACTGACCCGCCTGCCTCGCCTGAGCCCGCCCGGCACTTGCCTGACGCCTGCCATTGCAAGGCACGAGCGGGCAGGTGAAAGAGAGGCTATACAAATTCGGAATTCATCCCGTTCTATATACCAAGCGGTCTTGCACGGAAGTCCAGAGCGATCTTTATGTCGCCCTGGATGTAGAGTACATATCGCCCAACCGTGAACCGTGAACCTGGAACTTTGAACCTGAGTAGTTACATGTAATGTTTTATTGTTCGGTAAGAACCGAGATCTATATATCTGATCGTACGATAGGGGCAATTTGTTTAAGGAAAAATAGTGGGGGGAATTTAGGACCTTGCTTTAAAGAAGACTCCTCTTTCCTTTTTTTCAGTCTCTATAATTTTTTCTTCCGTCAGCCTATAGATCCATTTGTTGAGTTCACTTATGCGGAGTCCGAGCATCTCAGATAGATCCTCTATGGTGCAAGGACGTCTCTTAATTGTCCTCAAGATGATGTCGGCAATGTCCTCATTGTATGCGGGTTTCTTCTCCTTATGCTGAAACTTGGCGATGATTTCTGCCCGCTCAGTTCCAAAATATGAGGCAATCGTTTCCAAATCCTCTCGGCTTGCGCTATCTACCCAATCTTCCGTCCCGGGCCGGTCGAGCGTGTTTAGTTGAACTTTGTCGGGCTGTATCTTTTTAATGGCTCCCTTTAATGCCTTAAGTTCTGATTCTGTATTATTTAATCCCGGGACTATAAAAATTTCGAGCCAGATCGGGCCGGGATATTCCTTGCGCATGCTTACAAGACCGTCGATTATTTTTTGAGGATTCAATTGGGGGGAAGGTCGGTTGATCTTTCGGAACACTATATCAGACACGGCATCAAGCGAAGGGATGATCAGATCGACCGATCTCACCTCTTTGCGGAGATTTTCAAGGTAAAAAAGACTTCCATTGGTGAGCAGGCAAATTTTATAGTTTGAATATTCGGTTTTTAAAAAATCGATTATATTTCCGATGCCGGAATGAAGAGTTGGTTCGCCGGAACCGGAAAAGGTGATAAAATCGAGCGCCGGATTCCGGTCAAGATAGTCCTTAAGTTCAGCTATGACCTCTTTTAATGGGACATACTCTTTCCTGTTTATGGTAAGGTGTGTTGTTTTGCCGCACTCACAATAGACGCAATTGTATGTGCATGTCTTAAACGGCACCAGATCAACGCCCAGTGACATCCCCAGTCTTCTTGAGGGAACAGGGCCAAAAAGGTATCTGTAATTCATGGTAGTTAAGTTTTCCTATCTTATAGACTTTCAGCAAAGCTTATGATTTTTATATATGGCATGCGGACCAAATAAATCCGAAATCCGAATATCGAAACTCGAAACAAATTCAAAATACAAATATCAAAGGTTCAAAACGTTATTCAATCTTACGCGGTAAACCACATCAGCCTTTACCTTATTCCCAAAACATAAAGCATTTTCTTAAAGTACATATATACTATAGAAACAGGACGATAACAATCCATTTATCTGAAATATCTTGCCATTTAGGCGGTTGTATGGCATAGAAACTGACAACTGACACTAAGGAGTGGTTTGCATGCACGAACGATATGAACCTGAAGCAATAGAGTTGAAATGGGAAAAGATATGGGAAGAGACAGAGCTGTTTAAAGTAAGCGAGGACCAGAATAAGAAAAAATATTATCTGTTGGAGATGTTCCCGTATCCGTCCGGAAAGATTCATATGGGGCATGTGCGCAACTACACGATTGGCGATGTGATAGCACGCTATAAACGAATGCGGGGCTTTAACGTACTGCATCCAATGGGATGGGACGCTTTTGGCATGCCGGCGGAGAATGCGGCGATTGCCAACAAGACCCATCCAGCGGCCTGGACCTATGAAAATATCGATGCCATGAGGACCCAACTCAAGCGCATGGGATTCAGCTACGATTGGGAACGGGAGATTGCTACATGCCGTCCCGAGTATTATCGATGGGAACAATGGTTGTTCCTGAAGATGTTAGAAAGAGGGATGGTCTATAGGAAAAAATCTTTTGTAAACTGGTGTGAGAATTGCCGGACCGTGCTTGCCAACGAGCAGGTGGAAGGGGGATTATGCTGGAGGTGTGACGGTGAGGTTGTCCAAAAAGAGCTGGATCAATGGTTCTTTAAGATCACCGATTATGCCGACGAACTCCTTGAATACTGTGATAAACTGCCCGGTTGGCCTGAAAAGGTCACTACCATGCAGAAAAACTGGATCGGGAAGAGCTATGGCGCGGAGATTCGATTCCCTTTGGAAAAGGGGGAAGGCACGATTACGGTTTTTACCACGCGTGCGGACACGCTTTTTGGGGCAACCTTTATGAGCCTGGCCCCGGAACATCCCCTGGTGTTGGAACTTTCAAAAGGGACGGATCAGGAAGGCCCCATCCAACAGTTTGTAAAACGGATGCGGCATCAGGACAAGGCAAAAAGGACCTCGGAAGACTATGAAAAAGAGGGAGTTTTTACCGGGGCGTATTGCATCAACCCTGTTACAGGCTGGAAGATGCCGATTTTAGCGGCAAACTTTGCCTTGATGGAATACGGTACCGGAGCGGTTATGGCGGTACCGGCCCATGACCAGCGCGACTTCGAATTTGCAAAGAAATATGGTTTAGATATCGTGGTAGTCATCCAGCCGAAGGATGAAGACCTTGACCCCGCTGCCATGACCGAGGCATATGTGGATCGTGGAACCCTTGTGAATTCCGGAAAGTTTGACGGTATGGACAATATCGAAGCGCAGGAATTTATTGCCGCGTATCTGGAAGAAGAGGGTAAGGGGAAAAAATCGGTCAATTTCAGACTCAGGGACTGGGGAATTTCCCGGCAGCGATACTGGGGCGCCCCGATCCCTGTGGTATATTGTGAAAAGTGCGGCGTGGTCCCCGTGCCGGAAGAAGACCTCCCGATTATCCTTCCGGAAGAAGTGAAATTTGGTGAAGACGGCAGGTCTCCCCTGCCGGACCTTGACTATTTTAGAAAAACATCGTGTCCAAAGTGCGGCAATCCTAACGCCGGAAGAGAAACCGATACAATGGATACCTTTGTTGAGTCTTCCTGGTATTTTGAGCGATATTGCAGCCCTCATTACGACAAGGGTATGTTTGCTCCCGAGAATGTTGAATACTGGATGCCTGTAGATCAATATATCGGAGGGATTGAGCACGCCATATTGCATCTTCTCTATGCCCGCTACTTTACGCGAATTCTTAGGGATGTGGGGTTGGCGGAATGTTCAGAGCCGTTTGATCGATTACTCACCCAGGGGATGGTATGCAAGGAGACACTCAAGTGCCCGGAGCACGGCTTTATCTTTCCGGATGAGGTATCCGGGGCTGACAACAATCATACCTGTAAGTTGTGTGGAAAGAAAGTCGCGGTTGGCCGGATCGAGAAGATGTCAAAATCCAAGAAAAATGTTGTTGATCCCAATTTCTTGATCAAAAAGTATGGCGCTGATACCCTGCGTCTTTGCTGCCTTTTTGCCGCACCCCCTGAACGGGACCTTGACTGGAGCGACCAGGGCGTCGAGGGAGCGTACAGGTTTTTGAATCGGGTATGGCGGCTCGTGGCTGATTATGCAGATTCTGTTAAGGGGATTGCCCCCTTTGACGGGAAAGAATCGCTAACTGAAGATCTGAATAGTATCTATAAAAAAACACACCAGACAATAAAGGGTGTCACAAGGGATATTGATCCAAGATTTCACTTCAACACGGCAATCAGCGGTATAATGGAATTAGTGAATACCATTTACGGAGTAAAGGACCGGCTAAAGACCGATACGATTACATGCTCCGTAATGCGGTTCGCGCTCGAAGCCCTTGTAATTCTTATTTCACCTTTTGTCCCACATATTGCCGATGAACTGTGGGAGGCTCTGGGTCACACTGGTAGTGTATTGTCCGTTCCCTGGCCTGAATATCGAGAAGACGCAATAAAAGAAGAAGAACTTCTAATTATAGTACAGGTAAACGGAAAGGTGCGAAGCAGGTTTACTGTCGGTGCGGATGCCGACGATGAGGCAATCAAAGATGCCGCCCTTGCCAATGAGCGGATTGTCTCATATCTTGACGGGAGACCCGTGAAGAAGATTATTGTGATAAAGAAAAAATTGGTTAATATTGTTGTTTAGAATTGGGGAATTAAGGAATTGAGGAATTTAGGAATTAGGGGATTGAGTCTATGTGTTGTGATGTTTTGCCTATCAATCACTTCTTGTGGCTACCATTTCGCGGGGGGAGAAAACAACTTGCCGCCTGATATCCGCTCTATTGCCATCTTGGTATTTGAAAACAGGACATCGGAATCTGGAATAGAGAATGATTTTACCAATGACCTTGTCTATGAATTTACCCGTGGCAAGCTGCTTGCTATTGCAGAAAAGGATAGCGCAGACGCTGTCTTGACCGGTATTATTAAGCAACTCGGAAGCCAGGCCATAACTTACACTAAAGAAGTTGTCGCAGCAGAACAACGTGTCTATGTTATTTTGGATGTCCGGTTAAAGAGATCCGACAATGGCGACGTATTGTGGAGCGATGAGTCGTTTACTGAAAAGGAAGAGTACACCGTGATTGCGTCCGACAAAGCAGCAACAGAAGCGAACAAAAGAGCGGCAATCAAAGAACTGTCCGAACGCTCAGCGGAAAAGATCCACAACAGAATATTTCAGGGTTTTTGAAACGGATTTAGGGATTGAGGAATTTAGGAATTAAGAATCAAGGAATTTAGAGTTACAATTCTTGAATTCCTCAATCCCTCAATTCTTAATTCTACTATCCAAGTGCGTTGATCTGTCTTGTAAGGCGAGAAATTTTTCTTGCGGCGTTGTTCCGGTGAATAACTTTTTTGCCGGCAGCCGTAGCGATAGTTGGGACAGCAACCTTAAGAGCGCTGATAGCCTGCTCTTTGGAGTTGCTCTGAATCGCGATACGAACATCTTTAATAACACTTTTTACCCGGGTCCGGACAGCTTTGTTTCTTAGGTTATGAATAGTGTTTTGCCCGGCCCTCTTAATAGCTGATTTATGGTTTGCCAATTATGGTACTCCCTTCTAAAAGTTGTATTTACTTTATAAAAATAATATTAATAAACAAATTATTTATATATTGTCAAGATCTAAATAGGCTTGTTTTATGTCTGAAAACAAAGAAGTGACCAAGGCCGCCGGCGTTGTGGGGGCGGCAACATTATTGAGCCGTATCTTTGGACTCCTGCGAGATATAGTTACAGCGTGGTTCTTTGGAGCGGGGCTTGCATCAGATGCCTTTTTTGTGGCCTTCAGGATCCCCAACCTCTTGAGGAGGCTGTTTGCAGAAGGATCGCTTACCGTAGCATTTATTCCCGTCTTTACTGAATATCTTACAAAGCGAGGCCGGAAAGAAGCGTTTGAACTTGCTGGTTCGGCGTTTCGCCTACTTTCAGTGATTTTAGCGGCAGTTACGGTTGTGGGTGTACTGGTCGCGCCCTTTATTGTAATCATTACTGCGCCGGGCTATATTGAATCTGCTGAAAAGTTTGAAGTTACCGTCCTTCTGACCAGAATCATGTTCCCGTACATCTTCTTTATCGGACTCGTGGCCCTATGTATGGGAATATTAAATGCATTGGGGCACTTTGCGGCTCCTGCGTTGGCGCCGGTTTTTCTGAATCTTGCCATGATCGGATCGGTGTTTGGACTTGCATCGTTCTTTGAAAGACCTGTTATCGGTCTGGCCGTGGGAGTGTTGATAGGCGGCATGTTGCAACTTGCTTTTCAAGCCCCCTTTTTGCTAAAAAAAGGTTTTTTTTTCTGGAAAAGCTTTCCCTGGTATCATCCGGCGATTAAGCGCATAGGGAAATTAATGATACCCGCGGTATTGGGTTCAGCTGTCTATACTATCAGTAGTTTTATCGGAACCTTATTAGCGTCTTTACTGCCGGAAGGGAGCGTATCATATCTTTATTATGCAGATCGATTGGTGCAGTTCCCCCTGGGTGTTTTTGCTATTGCCATAGGGACTGCGGTCTTGCCGAGTCTTTCGCGGCAGGCGGCCTCTCATGATATGGACGCCTTACGGGATACCTTTGCATATGCCCTGAGATTTGTCTTTTTCATTACGATCCCTGCGATGGTCGGCCTCATCGTTCTGAGGGTGCCTATCATCCAGCTTATTTTCAAAAGAGGGGCTTTTGATGCAACAGCTACCCAATTAACTGCAGAAGCTCTTCTCTACTATGCTATTGGGCTATGGGCAGCTTCAGGGCTTCGTGTTGTGGTCTCCACATTTTATGCCCTTCAGGATACAAAAACCCCTGTAAAGGTGGCTATCTTATCATTATCATCATATATTGTGTTAAGTATCATTCTCATGAACCCGATGCGTCACGGGGGCTTGGCATTGGCATTATCATTGTCATCCATGCTTAATTTTACAGTACTAATATGGTTTTTAAAGAAGCGGTTAGGGCGTATCGGGGGACGAAATATCTTAAAATCTGTGTCAATATCAAGCATTGCATCGATTGTGATGGGTCTGACAATAGCATGGTTTTTGAGTAACATAGAATTACAAGGCGACATCAACACCATACGCCTTATGATGTACGTGGGATTATCTGTTGTGGGCGGAATCGTAATTTATGGTGGATTGTCCCGCATCTTTAAAAGCAAGGAATTGACTGCCGTCATTGGGATGTTGAGGAAATAGCTTTTTCAAACAAATAACTTCAAGTTTCTCGGATGCACAGATTGAATCCGCAATCTGAAATCCGAAATCCAAAATGGTATATGACCGGCTTTATCGGAAATATCGGAAGACAAACCATCAAAAGTGTCGATCATTTTTTGGGACTTTTTGCCTTTGCCTTTAGAATGTTGACCCTTCTGTTCCGGAGACATAAAGAAGGGCGTAAAATGCTCTATAGGACGACGGTAAAACAAAGCTATTTTACCGCTATTCAGGCCTTGCCCATCGTGATTTTTATAGCGCTTCTTGTCGGAAGCGTCGTGATTATCCAATTTTTCGGATACGGGAAATTTGTTGAGGATGCTAATGTACTAAGCGATCTTATTGTTATTTTGATCATAAGAGAGATGGGACCTCTCTTTGTGGCCATTATAGTCATATTGCGTTCCGCTATAGCCGTTACTATCGAAACAGGGTATATGAGCATTCTTAAGGAAATGGATTCAATAGAGATGATGGGGCTTGACCCGGTACGAGTGGTCGGTTTGCCACGTCTATTAGGCATTACAACAGCAATGTTATGTTTGTTTTGGGTGTTTGATACCGTTGCCATATTTGGAGGCTATGCGGTGGCCTGGACAGCGACAAGCATCCCACTTGACAATTTTCTGGGTGGCGTAGGCAAGTCCATAACACCGACAGACATCATTGTTCCGATCATAAAGGCATTCTTGTTCGGCGTGATTATTTCAACCAATTGCCTTTACAGGGGGCTTAATGTAAAACATGCCATAACAGAGATTCCACCGACCTCTTCAAAAGCGGCAGTGGAATGCCTTCTCTATTGTCTTTTTGTCAACATTCTTGTTTCTGTTATTTTTTATTTGTGAATGTAACTGCTTAGGTTCACGGTTCACGGTTTTAAGGTTATTTGATCATTACGTCCTTGCAAGGTAGTCTTGGGGAGCCCGTACACTTCTTTGTAAATGTGAAGAGGACAATGCAGGCAAGCTTGAACCGTGAACCCCTGAACTTTGAACCCTTGAACTGTTGACTATTTTATAGATATGGAACTCATAAGATTGCTTGATTACTCTCTGAGGGACCCCGGCGGTGAAGCCGCATTACAGGAGATCAGTTTTTCTCTGAACAGGGGAGATAGGGTCTCAATCATCGCGCATGTCAGACATGATGTTCGGCTTTTTATGAGGGGACTGGCATCTCTTGTTTGTCCAACAAGCGGGAAGTTTTTTTATCAAGGTAAAGAGCTTGATTTTTCAGATTACAGAAATCTTCTGCCTTACAAGCAAAAGGTAGGATATATTGCTTCTGATGTATCATTTATAAGCAGTAGGTCTGTAAGGGACAATTTAATGTTCATGATTAATTATTTTGAAAATAAATTTCTTACGACTCCCCCTGATGATATAATGAAATTGTGCAGGCTGTTTCATTTGGATGAAAAGCTGGATTTGCGCTCCACACATCTTGACACTGAGAATATGAGAATTGCTATTATAATACGTGAGATTTGCAAGAATCCGGATATTATGCTTATAGATAGGCCAAAGGAATTTTTAGGGACAAAGAGCTTTGATACATTTAAATCTGTTTTGAGAGGACTTGCGGATACAGGGACTACTTTAATCTTTCATGCGTTAGATGAAGATTTTATCAAAGAATTTGCAACGCGGGAGATTTTGATAGAAGATGGGAAGATTGTGGAAGGTGCTGATGGTGGGGTGCTATGCAACTAAGCTTTAGTAAAATGGAAAAGATCGTAGGGCTCTTTATGGTGGTGTTAATTACACTACTGTTGACTACTGTTGTGATGCTGGGAAGAGGAAAAGATTGGTTTAAAAAGTATATACCCTATTACACGGTTTTTAAAGAAGCTTATAACCTAAGCCCCAATGCCGTGGTAAAACTCTATAAGGCTGATATAGGCAAGGTCAAGAGGATTGTGGTAGAAGAGGACAGGGTCAGGGTAGAGTTGGGTATTCTGGAAGATTATGCCGCAAGGATAAGGGCCGACTCAACAGCAGTGGTGGAAAGCCCCACGTTCGTAGGCTCGGAATATGTTTCAATTAAACCCGGGACCGCCGGTGCCGAGCCCATACCTCCCGAGGGGTTGATCCCTTCAAAGGAAAAAAAGTCTCTGCAGGATATTTTGGCGGAATTTGAGGTCGAAAAAACGTCCAAGATGATTATAGCGGCCGCCCAGGATGTATCCAAAATGATCGATCAGTTGACGGTGCCCGGAGGCCCCTTGTTTACATCCCTGGATAACACCAACAAGACGCTCGCCCACATTGAAAAGATTACAGGCCACCTTGAGCACGGCGAAGGAACGTTTGGGGTGCTGCTTAAATCGAAAGAGCCTTTGGAGAAGTTGTATGTGGAAATAGATAAGCTTGGAAGAATATTGGAGAGCGTCGAAAGCGCGACCCCGGATGTTATGACTAATATAAAAGAATCGGTTACTCTTATAAAAGAATCGGTTACTCTTATTAAGAAAACAATTATGAATATAGAAGAAGGAAGCTACGATGTGCCCAAAATAACAAAATCTACCAAACGGGGCGTGCGAGAAATAAGAGATGGCGTGGAAGAAATCGACAAGACGGTTAAATCTGTCCAGAAAAGTTTCCTTATACGTTCCAATCTCCCACAGGAGCCGGAAGGTGAGAACATAGATGTGGGGTTGAGAAAATGAAACAGGTAAAGATTGCAATTTTATTGCTCCTTTTTATCCCTCTGTTCGCATGTGGCGGGGGAAAAACTGTAGCCCCGACGCCGGAACATTTGAGCGCTGGTGGAAAACAGATACAAAAAGGGCTCAAGTGGTATAAGAAAGGATGTTACGACAGAGCGCTGGAGCATTTTTTAAGAGCCCACGAACTTTATTCAGCATCAGACGTAACCGGCGGGGTTGCCATGAGCCTGAACAACCTGGGGAGTGTCTATCAAGGAATGGGAGATTATGAACGTGCTGTTTCATGCTTTGATGAGGCGTACCAGTTACAGCTGTATATCGGAGACAAGGTAGAGGCCGCCAGGACACTTTCCAATAAGGGATCGGCATTAATAGCAATAGGGAATTTGGAGGAAGCAGAAGCGGTGCTTGATAAAGCGTCGGATATGGCATTCAACGCCAAGGACAGAAAAGTACGGATCGGTATTCTGAACAACAAGGGCGTTTTGCGGACAAAGAACAAAGAGTACAAAGAGGCGGAAAAGCTTCTTGCGGACTGCCTGAAGGAAACACAACAATATGACTCTTCGCAAAGCGCATCTGTAAATTTTGCCCTCGGAAACCTAATGCTCGAAACCGACAGGCTTGAAAAAGCCGCTTCTTTTTTTGCCAAGGCTCTTGAATTTGATCAAAGGATAGGTTTTTATAAAGGTATGGCCGACGATCTATTTTACATGGGGCTGGCGTTTTCCAGGGCTGGAAAAGAGAAACAAGCAATAGAAAGCTGGAAACGGAGCGCAAAAATTTATGCCTTGATCGGATGTGTCAATGATGTCAACAATACAATGAAATATTTGCAGGAATTATCCCTCAAGCATAGTGTCGACATAAGCCTGACAGAGTCATTCATTGAGCGTTGGCTGAGTGGGGAGTCGTACGAAAGTCCGTGTAATGATTAGAGACAAATCGGTAGGTGAGTATCATAGACTTTCAGAAAAAGTTTTTGATTTTTGGATATGACACATGGCTTGAGTAAATCCGAAATTCGAATACCGAAATCCGAAACAAATCGTAAATTCAAATATCAAATGTTCAAAACATTATTCAATCTTGCGCTGTACCGTATTCATTGCGAATCAAGAGTACAATCTTTCAAATTATATTTTTTCGTATTTTGAATTTTGGTCATTTGTATTTGTTTCGAATTTCGGTATTCGAATTTCGGATTTAATTACGCGTCGTATTTCGTACTTGAGCCTTTTCCTTACCTTAAAGACATTTTATTGAAAACTATGTGAGGAGATGTTAGAGGAATGAAGAAAAGATTACTTATTGTTGCATGGGTAGTAATCTTTTTTTTTCTTCTCCTATGCATCATATTCGGGGAGAAAGGAACGATTGATCTATACCATTTGAAATCCGAATCGGATCGTTTGACCGGCGTTACTGATGACCTCAAAAAGGAAAATCAGGATTTCTATCGCAACGTTAAACGGTTAAAAGATGATCCGGAATACATAGAAGAAGTGGCGCGGGAAGAATTCGGGATGGTCGCAAGAGACGAGATTATCTACCAGTTTAAGGGGGAAAAAGAAGCAAAAAAGAAATAGCTTGCCTGCCTACAATGCCCTCAAGAAATCCCCCCCCCTCCATTTTTGCCTGACACTAAATTTGTCGGCTATAGCTACTCGACCTGCTGCCCACGGCTGATAGACTCCATAACCGACCGTTCAGGCAGAACGACTAACTTTGTTTATGACGCGCTCAAACAACTGGTCGAGATCACGAATCCCGAACAAGGGGCCACAAAATACGCGTATGATCCCAACGGCAACCTCACACAATTGATCGATCCGAACAAAAACATAACAATTTTTGACTATGACCTTGAAAACCGACTGTCTGAAAAGACCTTTGCCGACGGCAACTATATATCCTTTGCCTATGACAAAAACGGGCTCTTGACCACCCGAATCGATGCCCGGGGGATTCAGACCGAATACTTTTACGATGAAAACTATAATCTCATCACTGTCAGCTACTCAGACGGCACACCGGAGCTCATATTCGAGTACGACGACCATAACCGTCTCACCTTCATGCAGGACGCAACAGGCGAGCATTATTATACCTATAATGCGAATTCTCAGATAGTAACGGTTGACGGTCCATGGTCGGATGACACCATTACGTACGCGTATGACGCGCTCGGAAGAAGAACAGGAATTACACCCCAGGTGGGCCAGGCTCTAACCCACATCTATGATAACCTCCACAGGCTGACAGAGATTCAAGCCGGTGCAGGCACAGGAATCTCTGGAATGCTGACTCATACTTGGTACGAAGGCAAATATAATCTTAAGGATCTTCCAAGCGATATATTGGATAAACTTCAGCCTTATCTGCCTGAACTTTTGAATTTAGACGATCCTTGTCAATAATTGGGGAATAAGAAGATGTTGGCTGATATGAAACGGGAAGGTTTAATTGTTAGTAGCAGTAATGTTCCAGTGATAAGGGCGGGCTATTCAAATATTATCCTTTTGCTACTTCTTGTTATGTTAGTCCTTATCAATCAAGTTTTGAATGATTTTGGTATGGCTTTATTCCCCAGGGGGCTAATACTTTTGGGCCTTTGTTTGGTGATACTGAAAGTATATACCCATTCCGTATCAAGAATATTCATCAATGATGGAAAAACACTTGTACTGGTTGGTCCGTTCTCTGAATCTAAAATTAATGCTGGCGAAATAGTTGAAACTAAAGTCTATGGCATCCCATCGTCCATGACTATTTTTCTTAAGATTAAAAGAAAAGCATCGACTTTGCCCGTATTCTATTTTTTTGTTGCAGCATCAACAAGTTACGGGACGTATGCCAACACAAAAACAAAATTACTTTCACTCCTGGGGGAATTGAACTAGGCCAGGAGTAAGTCCGGGTCTTCAATATTAAGTTTTCGGCATACCAGAAGGCGGTTGAGCTTTTTTCTTAACCGCCTTTTTCTTTTTAGGGGAGCCTCTTGGGGCGGACGTGATGTGGAGCGACCGGAGATCCCGGAGCCGCCGGAGAAAGCCCGGAGCCTGGGCGGGCGGGGGATAGAGAACAGACGGGCTGAAGGATGCGGCAGTGGAAGATCCCGCCAGCGGCGGGACTGAAGCCCGCAGCCGAAGACCTACCGCTTCTTAAGGGAAATAGCGATAGATATCTTTTCTGTGGAGAAGCCTGACAAAGGTAACCGTCTCGTTTTCGATGATAAGACCGAGACGGTAATTACCGATTCTGATACGATAATAAGAGCCTTCCGCTTTTAGTTTTTTCAGGTTTGTTATATCGGTGGCCCTATCAGAGGACTCGACTTGCAGGATGGTTTCTTCAACTCGAGATAAAAGAGTTCTATCTTTGGAATAGTTTCTTAGATCCCTGGTAAAACTCTTTTTAAATGCTGTTTTCATGCGTTGCCCTTCAGAAGGTTGAATACCTCATCCCGGCTTACCGTTTCGGACTCTTCACCTCGCTGAATGGCACGGATCATGCCCAGATCTTCCATGGCCTCAACAAGAAGGTCATGGACTAAATCTTTTTTTTCTTCCATGGCCTCTATAATCGCCTGCTTGAAGACTTCTTTGAGCTTGCCGCTATCGGTAGTTAAATCTTCCATCTTGTACCTCCTGGTTACTTTGCAAAACTCTCACGTTGCCATCGCTTTGCTTCATGTTTCAGGATCATTCCTTCAAGTAACTCCTTGACGGTCTTTTTTTCTTCCGGTGTCAGCTTTGAAATGGCCTCAAAATGAAGACGCAGGTCATCATCCGGACCACGTTCATTTTTGTCAAAAATAAGCGTATCTGCGCTTACATGAAGCACAATAGCAATTTTTCGGATCACATCAAGGGTTGGCTGAGAGGTCCCGCTTTCATAGCGGCGGATTTGTGCCACATGTACCCCAATAAGCTCTCCAAGTTCCTTCTGTGTCAGATTATTCTCTTTTCTCAATAAAGCCAATCGTTCCGGGAAATCCATATCAAGCACCAATTGTTTTTGATGCATACTATAACACCTCCTTTTTTCTGCTTAATGCAATATAGCATATATGCTATTAAACAAAAAGCATATAATCGTCTTGACAGCTTTTTTTGGAGGCAAAGGGGACCCTTTGGTATTTTAGTATATAACGTCCGTGACATTTTAACATTTGAAATAGTAGTAAGTCCTGGCCTTGAAAAATTAAGTTTTCATCATACCAGAAGGCGGTTGAGCTTTTTTCTTAACGGCCTTCTCCATTTATCCAATAGGAGAAATGTAAAGCCCTTCCGCCCCGACGTATTATGGTATCGTTGACATGGGCAGTCTCACCATCCTTCGCACCCACAGAAACCAGCCTGCAAGTGTCTGCCCAGGTCGCAGATCTTGACTGCGCCAGCGTAATCACCGCCCTTGATGCGAGAAAGCTGATTTTGTTGCGCACATGCCCGAGGTGTGTGTGCCCGTAGGGTGTGTGTTCCCAAAAGGAAGAAGTTGATCTTAAAAGGCCGGGCTGCTGAAAATAGTTAGCCCGGCCTTTTGTATTTTTGACTAATTTTATCCCTGTCATGATTTCCACCAATATAACGTCCGCCTTGACTTGTTCTAACATTTGATATAGATTTCCCGTCATTAAATAGGCTGGAGCACAGTACGCAATGGTAGAGAAAAACAAAGACAACTTAGAAGAAACGCCGACCGAGACATTAGCCAGGCTTTATATCAAGCAGGGCTTTCTTGATAAGGGGATAGCGATTTACCGAAAGCTGTGTATTGAGAATCCGGACAATGTTGAATTAAAAAAGACATTGGAGGATCTTGAAAGTCGATTTGCCGGCGAAACCGGTCAGACCGAGGGGGGAAAAGGCGATAAGGATGAAGAGATATTAAAAGTTCTTGAAAATTGGCTATCTGTAATTCAGGACAAGAAAGAAGGGTCGAAAAGGAGAGAAGCTGTGGGAAAGCATATTCTGGTGATTCATGGTCCTAATCTCAATATGTTGGGAAAGAGAGAAAAGAATGTCTACGGAACAGTGACATTGGATGAGATTAATGCAGAGCTTGTTGCCGAGGGCGATAAATTGGGCCTCAGTGTCGAGACCTTTCAGTCCAATCATGAAGGCGCCATAGTGGAGAAGATCCACGACGCTGCTCAGAATTGTCAGGGAGTTATTATAAATCCTGCCGCATATACCCATACAAGTGTTGCCATCAGGGACGCGTTGCTCATTCTAAGTGTGCCTATCGTTGAAGTACATCTATCGAATATTTACAAAAGAGAACCGTTTCGCCACAAATCCATGACATCGGATGTTGTCACAGCCCAGATAGCCGGATTGGGTAAGCTGGGTTATATTCTTGCGCTGCGGGCGGTAAGCGAATTGATCAAATGATATATGATATTGAAGGAGTATATTTAGGAATTGAGGGTCCGCAGATTACACGGATTAGAATGAATTGTCCGTCGTGGCTCATAGCTCATAGGAATGACAATGGAATTTTTATTTAAACATTATAAGGAACCAGTTATGTACAGGTATTAATAATCTGCGAAAATCAGCGTAATCTGTGGATAGAATTGTGGTGGATTGTGACAAACGATAGGAAAGGAAGTAATATAAGACATGTATAGCACATCAGATTTTAGGAAAGGGCTTAAAATAGAGATAGACGGCAAGCCGTTTGTGATTACAGAATTTCTTCATGTCAAACCCGGCAAGGGTGGGGCATTTGTTAGGACTAAGTTAAAAAACATGATCACCGGACGAGTGTTGGATCAGACGTTTCGTTCCGGAGAGAAAGTTGGAAGGCCGGACCTTGAAGAAAAGGAGATGCAGTATCTGTATAAAGACGGCGACACATACTGCATGATGGACAATGCAACGTATGAACAGATATTTTTAACTGAGGAACAGGTGGGTGAGAACCGGAACTTTCTCCTCGAAAATATTACGTTAAATGTATTGTTCTATAATAATAAGCCGATCGGCTTAGATCTTCCTATTTTTGTAACCCTTACCGTCACACAATCGGAACCGGGGGCTAAGGGCGATACGGCGACCGGCGTTACAAAGCCCGCTACCCTTGAGACAGGGTATACGCTCAACGTGCCGTTGTTTGTAAATGAGGGTGATAAGATCAAAGTAGATACGCGGACGGGGGCGTATGTGGAAAGAGCATAACTCATCAGGTTCAAAGTTCAGGAGTTCACGGTTCAGGGTTACCTTTCTTTCGATAACCTTCACTAACCTTGAACCTCTGAACCGTGAACCCAGAACCCCGGACAAACCTGAGTAGTTACTTGGATGGGACACGCTAACCGAGTTCTTCCGCAGCCTCAATGGCAAAATAGGTTAGAATCATATCTGCGCCGGCCCGTTTTATGGAGATTAACATCTCCATCATGGTTCGTTTGCCGTCGAGCCAGCCCATTTTTTCACCAGCCTTGACCATGGAATATTCCCCGCTTACATTGTAGGCGGCGATTGGCAGATCGATTTCCTCACGTATTCGCGCAATAATATCCAGATAGGGAAGGGCCGGTTTCACCATAATAATGTCAGCGCCTTCTTCAACATCCATGGTGGCTTCCCGTATGGCTTCCTGGCTGTTGGCCGGATCCATCTGATAGGTGCGCCGGTCTCCAAACTTAGGCGATGATTCGGCCGCCTCTCGAAAAGGACCGTAAAAGGCTGAGCAGTACTTGGCGGCATACGACATAATAGGTACCGCGGAGAATCCGTTTTCGTCCAGGGTCACTCGTATCTCAGCCACCCGTCCGTCCATCATATCCGAAGGCGCTACCATGTCTGCGCCGGCCTGGGCATGAGAAAGGGCTGTTTTTGCCAGAATCTCAAGACTGGTGTCATTATCTATGACGCCTTCCCGTACTACACCGCAGTGCCCATGGTCTGTGTATTGGCATAGACAGACATCCGTTATTACAGCCAGACCTGGGACCTCATCCTTTAATGTTTTGATGGTCTTTTGTACGATTCCGTTTTTTGCGTGTGCCTGGGCGCCCATCGGATCTTTCTTGTCGGGGATTCCAAAAAGGATTATGCCGGGTATCCCGAGATCCCTTGCGCGTTTTGCCGATTTGACGATATTATCAATAGACATCTGATAGTGTCCCGGCATGGAAGGGATCGGATTTTTGACATTTTTGCCCCCAATTGAAAAAAGAGGGAGGATTAGATCATCCACGGAAAGTTTAGTTTCCCGTATCATCCGTCTGAATTGTTCGTTTTGTCTCAATCGTCTCGGTCTGTAATCAGGGAAGAGCATGTTTTATATCCTTTCTTATTCTTCAAGATCCTTCGTTATATCATCTATGTATTCTTTCTTAATCATATCGTTCAAGTGTTGTTCCGGATTTTCCAATTCTTTCTTTGTTATGGTAAATGCTTGTTTGCCGGTCTTTTCCTGGATAAGCCTGAATCCGTATTCAAAATCTCCCTTTAGGAGTTTATAAAAATCTCCAAATGTCTTTTTAGATTGTATGATCATGGAGGCTATAAAGTCGCGTGCTTCATCATCGAACCTAACCTGAAGACCGTTCGATTTCATAAAATAGTCTTCTAACTGTTTGATGTGTGCGTATATGGACTTGACCTTTTTTAGGACTCCCGGCATATCCATGGCCCGTGATGCGTAACATAGAGCAATAAGTTCTAATTGAGATTCACTCAGGGTGATATCATGCCTTTGGGCGAGGTCTTCCTTATTTCTGGTGACATAGGTTTTTACAGCCTCTTTCTCTTCTGCTTTAATCTTTTCAAGGATCTCATCCCACTTGGGATCAAACGGTTCGGCAAGAAGCGCCTTTAGTTCTTTTTCAGGGTTTTTTACCACTTTTTCTGTTACTGAAAACTTTTTAATCTCTGTGGAGGGCAACTTCTTTTCAAAGATTAAAAGAGCCTTTTCAATGGCGCTTACAAGTCCGCGAGCGCCTGTCTGTTCGGCAAATCCCTTTTTAGCCAGCATACGGAGGGCCTTGTTGGCGAACTTGATGTCAATGTCGTATGCCTTAAAGTCCCTTTTTTTGTTTAATATTATAGGATTATTCGGATTTTGCAAAATGGCGTACAGATCATCTTCAGACAGCTCTGTTAAACTGGTAACAACCGGAATGCGGCCGATAAACTCTGACTCAAATCCGAATTCTATCAGGTCTTCGGATTTAGCGTACTGCAGAAAGTCGATATTGTCTTTTTTCTTCGCAATGGTGGCCCCGAATCCGATTACACTATGCACCGTCCGTTTTTTTATAATTTCCGCAAGAGCATTAAATGCGCCGCTCATAATAAAAAGTATGTTTTTTGTGTTGACCGTGCGCCTTTCCCGTTTCCCTGTCTTACGGTATTGTTCTATTTCTTGAAGCATGGAAATCGGATCGTGAGGCGTTTTTAAATCGACCTCGGTCTCTTCCATTGGTTTTAATAGAGCGCGTTGTACACCGGCACGTGACACATCAGGTCCCACCAGATTAGGACTTGCAGCGATTTTGTCAATTTCATCGATATACACAATACCGCATTCAGCCAATTCAATGTCATCGTCGGCTTCTCGGACGAGATCTCGGATAATGTCTTCGACATCGCCGCCTACGTAGCCGGTCTCGCTGAATTTTGTAGCGTCACACTTGATAAAAGGTACGCCTATTTTATTGGCGATCAGCTTGATAAGATAGGTCTTTCCTACACCGGTAGGACCGATCAGAAGGATATTGTTTTTTATCCCTCCCAGAATGTTTTCTTCATCCTCTTCAATATGGGTTTGAGCGTATCTGATACGGTTGAAATGTGTACAAATCTTTGTTGCAAGGATAGCCTTGGCGTCCGACTGTTGGACCACATACTGCTCGAGAAAAGCTTCCAATTCTTCCGGTTTAATAGAAAAATTAATCTTGGCTCGACCTTTTGATTTGTCTCCATCCTCACTATCTTTTTCAAATGTCTCCTTTTGGGGGAGGACAATAGGCGAAATAATCTTGATCCGATCGCCGTATTTTTTGGTCAAATAGGAGCTTAATTCTTTTTCGAGTTCCTTGTGAGTAGGCAGTTTTTCGTTTTTTTCACTCATGCAATACTCCGTTTCTTGTTCTTAAGATAAGAGTTTTAATTTTGACTATAATCATCTTTTAAGGGAATTTCAACCCTATTACATTCCATTTTAGAGCTTTCTGAAAAGATTTTCAATACAAGTATTTTTTGTTAAATCATCTACTTTGTCCTTGCAATTTTTCCCATATGAGGCGATAAAAAAACATCTTTTGTAACTACTCAGGTTTGTCAGGGTTCACTTTGAACCTGAGCGGTTACCATCTTTTTTAATAAGGTTTCAAGGCTGATTTTATGAAACGACAAAATATATTGTGCGTGGATGATGAACCAGGAATCCTGAACGTATTATCTGAAATGGTGACAGAGTTCGGTTATGATTGCGAAGTTGCGCAAGATGGAGTGGAAGCCCTTGAAAAGTTTAAGAAAGGTTCGTTTGCTATAGTCATTACCGATCTTGAAATGCCAAGGATGAACGGAATGGACCTCCTCCGAGAGTTAGCAAAGGAATATCCGGATGTGGACACAATTGCAATTACAGCTCATAACAACAAATATCAGTATACCGACCTGATTGAAGTAGGCGCTTCTGATTTTATAACAAAACCTTTTCACATAAATGAATTGCAAGCAAAGTTGAACCGAATTATACGTGAACGCGCCTTAAAGATGGAGTTGACCCGGCTGTCTATGAAGGATGGGTTGACCAACATGAATAACAGAAGGAGCTTTGATATACGATTAAGCGAGGAGGTTGGCAGGGCGCTCCGACAGCAATATAATCTTTTTTTAGTGTTGTGTGATATAGATAAGTTTAAAGACTATAATGATCAATACGGGCACCAGGAAGGGGACGCGGTGCTAATCGCAACAGGAGAAGTTATCGCGGAATCGACCAGGAAGGATGTGGATGTGGGATATCGTTATGGGGGGGATGAATTTGCCCTTATTATTCCCCAGGCAAATAAAAAACAATGCAAAGATATTACAAATAGGCTCCGCAGAAATTACGAACGCAGAAACTTTGCGCCGACCTCATTGAGTGTCGGGGTCGCCAAGTTGGAAGATATTGGCAAGGACGTGCACGACAACGTTAACAACCTGATACGACAGGCCGATGACGCCCTTTATAAGTGCAAACGAAATGGGGGGAACGGAATTGTTTTTTATGGCGAATAAGGTCAATCGTGTTATGATTTACACCCAATAACTTTTTTGCCTTCAAGGCGCATGAGCCTTACTCTGGTTAGCCTGTTTGAACTGTCTGTTTTACCCTCCAAGACCACAGGAATATAGTTGCCGGTCAGGCCTTTCAACCTGCCGGTCATTCGATCCGGGGTTTCTTCTACCAGCATCGATACCTTTTGACCCATGAAGCGATTATAAAAGGCCTTCCGTTTTTCCTCATCCAACCTTTTTAATGCCATACACCGTTGCTTAATGGTTTGAGATGGGATCTGATCGCTAAAATCATAAGCCGGTGTTCCAAGGCGTCTTGAAAATGGAAATATATGCAAATATGAGACAGGAAGGTCCCGAATCAATGAGATAGTGTTTGCAAAACATCCGTCACTTTCCCCGGGGAACCCCACCAATACGTCCACACCGATCCCAATGTCAGGGATTCGCAGATTAAGTTTTGCAATTAAGTTCTTGTAGAATTGTGAGGAATACCTTCGGTTCATCCGTTTCAGGATTCTGTCGTCTCCGCTCTGAAGAGGAATGTGGAGGTGATGACAAACTTTTTTCGAACTCGCTATAAAGTCGATCAAATCGTCTGATATTTCCGTTGGCTCTATGGAACTAAGTCGTACTCTTAGATTCACGGGGGATGACTCGATTTTCTTTAAGACGTGCAAAATATCTGTGGCAGGGGTGAGATCCAACCCATACTTTCCCAGGTGAATTCCGGTCAGGACCACTTCCCGGTAACCTTTGTCAGACATCTCTTTTATTCGCTCCAAAAGTATTTCCGGAGGGAGACTGCTGCTCCTACCACGCGCATATGGGACAATACAATAAGAGCAGAAGGCATTGCAACCATCCTGAATCTTGAGAAACGGACGTGTCCTGCCTGCAAAGTGTGAGACAGGCATATCCTGAAAGGGGATGTGGCGCTTTATGTCTTGTACGTCAACCATAGGCAAATCACAATGTTTTAGCCCATCTGCTATCACTGCAACCTGTGGTTTCTTGTAGTGTCCTATGATATAATCTACACCGGCAATCGCGCCAATCTCTTCGGAGGCCACCTGGGCGTAACAGCCGGTTACGATAATGACGGCGTCAGGATTTGATTTAATCGCCTGCCGAATTGCCTGGCGGGACTGCATGGATGCCTTTTGGGTCACCGTGCAGGTATTGATTATGCAAAGGTCGACAGGGGAATGCTTGGGGACGGATTTCCATCCCAATCGATTCATCCCTTCCATTATAGAGGCTGATTCGTACTGGTTTACTTTGCAGCCGAGAGTGATTATATTAAACCGTTTCATACGATATTCCATTAGGGGGGAAATTCGAATGTCGAATATCGAAATCCGAAACAAATTCAAAATTCAAATATCAAATGTTTAAAACATTAATTCGCGGTGCCTCTAATTCTTTGTTTTGAATTTTGTGTTTTGGTCATTCGTATTTGTTTCGGATTGAGCGCTGACGCTTCACTTCGTGCCGTGTTTCGGATTTCGAATTTATTAACCTCTCTTATTCCTTTGCGTCTTTGCGGTGAGATGAACGATTACCCTTGATCCATCCCCCTCCTATTACCTTTTCCCCCTGATAGAAGACTGCGCCCTGGCCTGGCGTCACAGCCTCCTGCGGACTGTTGAATCGTACAAGGGCTTTGTTATTATCCATTGGTATTAATGTGGATGGCGCTTCCTTATGTCTGTACCGGATACGGGTATTGACTTTGATTGGACCGTCCGGCGGCAGTGCAATCCAGTTTATTCCCTCAACTTCACATTCAGCGGAATAGAGTTCGGATTTGTGCCCCACAACGAGTTGATTCTTCTCTGTATCTATACGAATGACGTAATAGGGTTCCGCGGCCGGTATCCCAATCCCCCGTCGCTGTCCTATGGTATAAGCAAAGAGACCCTGATGAGTTCCGAGCGCCTTTCCGGTCCGGTCGACTATAGGACCGGGATTACCATGTATACCTTCCTTTGCCAGGAAGCGGGGATAGTCGTTTCCCTCGATGAAACAGGTTTCCTGGCTTTCGTCTTCTACAAGTGGGGTCATGCCGAATCTCTTCGCCATACTTTTCACATCCTCCTTGGTATAGCCGCCGAGCGGGAAACAGGCGGACTTGAGCTGGTCCTGCGTAAGGAGGGCGAGAAAATATGATTGGTCCTTGTTGGGGTCGATACCCCGCAACAGTTGAAATCTTCCAAGAGTACCCTGGGCAAGCCTCGCATAATGGCCGGTAGCCAAATACTTTGCTCCCAACTCGCGCGCCCTGTCCAGGAGTTCTCCGAACTTTATGTGCCTGTTGCAGACCATACAGGGATTTGGTGTGCGGCCGTTCTGATACTCCAGGAGGAAATAGCGGACCACATCAGCGCGAAATCGTTCAGAGATATCTACAAATGTGAGAGGGATATGTAAGGCCTCTGCCGCGGCCTTTAAGCGAGACTCAAGAGGAGCATCCGGGAGGTTTTTTAGATCAGAAGGTTTTTTTTCAAAGCCTGTTCTAAAATGGATGCCTATAACGTCACTATTTTTACTTTTTAACAAAGCGGCAGCGACCATAGAGTCAACGCCGCCGCTTAGGGCTACAGCTATTAAGGGTTTCATAGTTTAAGGCAACTTTAACAACCTTTCCATCACGCGGACCTCCATGGCACGCGGGGGGCACGCAGGAACGCACAGTTCGCAAGCGCTGCATTTTTTCTTGTCAAACACAATCTCCATTTCCGGACGCTTGATCGAAAGCGCGCCGGTAGGACATACTGCAGTGCAGGCGCCGCAGTGGTAGCATTTCTTTTTATTTCGCTTTATGTCCTGGCCCATGGTCTGGACGTGTACACCTTGATCTCTAAGGAATTTGACCCCCTTGGTGAAATTTTTTCTGTGCCCGGTAAGTTCCATTATCAGGATACCCTCTTTTCTGGGTAGAATAGTGGCCTTGAGTATATTAAAACTCAGGTCATAGTCCTTTACCAAATGCCAGACAATGGGTTTCTCAACACTGTTTTTGTCAAACCTGAGAAGAAGCATTTTAGAATACATAGGATACTCCTATCATTGGGAATTTAGGAATTGAGGGATTTAGGAATTGGGGAATTGGCCATGCTTGTCCGGAACCATGAAATTCGAAATCCGAAGCACGAAACCCGAAACAAATACGAATGACCAAAACACAAAATTCAAAACAAAGAAGTCGAGGAATTAACGTTTTGAACATTTGGTATTTGAATTTCGGATTTGTTTCGGATTTCGATATTCGATATTCGGATTTATGCCCTTCCAAAGGCAGGATACCAAAAATTCCATAATTCCTAAATCCCTCAATTCCCCAATTAGTATTTATTTACATGCAATATATCATCTAATCGCCGTTTTGGCACGTAATGAACTCCGTCTTTTCTCCAGTACTTTATGCTATCGGTCATTTCCACCATCACAGGGGACTCACCGGGATAGCCGAGGG
The DNA here is from genome assembly GCA_043818915.1 of Pseudomonadota bacterium. Lineage (GTDB taxonomy): Bacteria > Desulfobacterota > Desulfobacteria > Desulfobacterales. The sequence continues at coordinate 92,174 of JBDRFJ010000166.1, forward strand.
CGAGCACCGAATCCACCTCTATATGCTCTGGGAGTTGAAACATGTCGCATACTTTTTTCCGGTCGATTGATCTGAGCCAGCAGCTTCCGATTCCCTCTTCAAGGGCTGTCAGGATGATATTTTCAGCGGCAGCCCCTACATCGCGCGCAAAATCCGCTATTTTGTGCTTATTGTTTACCACAATAATAATATAGGCAGTCGGCTTTTCTCCCCCCTTAGGCGTACACTTCGGCGCAATGTACGCGGCCCATTTCAATGCCTCAAACACCTTGTCCCTGAGGTCCGGATCCGAGACAATAATATATTCCAATGGCTGCTTGTTTGCAGCCGAAGGCGCAACGCGCCCGGCATTGACGAGTTTCTTGAAAAGCTCAACTGGTATCTCTTTCTGCTCAAAGCAACGCACGGAGCGTCGTTTCATTACCCAATCGTAAACCGGTGTACTGGACATAATTTTTACCTCAATGTTATGGCCAAAGAGCAAGGAATGTATAGCAAAAACTTGTTCCAAACTTTTTTAAAATAACACAAATTATTCGTGATGCAAAGAGTAAATCAACAGGTAGCCCAAGGGCTTGGATATAAGAGACTGATGTGTTAATGTTTTAACAACGAAGCCATCAACATTAATTTTTTGGGTACGGACATTCATTATGACAGATACCAAAAACCAAAAAGTAGAACTCCTGGCACCTGCGGGGAATTTTGAGAAATTAGAGATCGCGGTGCACTATGGGGCGGATGCTGTGTACCTTGCGGGGAAGGAATTTAGTCTCAGAAACTTTTCCGGCAATTTTACCACTGATGAATTGTCCAAGGCGATACCGTTTGCCCACAGCCGTGGCGTGAAGGTCTATGTGGCCTGCAACATCTTTCCGAGAAATTTTGAGCTGGAGGCGATTGCAGAGCATCTGAAATTTCTGGGGGAACTCGGTCCTGATGCTGTTATCGTGTCCGACCCCGGGGTTGTAACTCTCGCCCAAGATATTATCCCCCATATTCCCCTCCATCTCAGCACGCAGGCAAACACCACTAATTACAAGAGCGCCCTGTTTTGGGAAAAAATGGGTGTGAAAAGGATCAATACCGCGCGAGAACTCTCCCTTGAAGAGATTAAGACTATTGCCTCACAGTCCTCCCTTGAAATAGAAGCCTTTGTACACGGCGCAATGTGTATCTCTTATTCAGGCCGGTGTTTGCTTAGCAGTTTTATGGCCGACCGTGAAAGCAATCGAGGGATGTGCTCCCATCCGTGCAGGTGGAAGTATGCGGTAGTAGAAGCATTGCGCCCGGGAGAGTATTACCCGATTGCGGAAGATGACCGTGGTTCTTACATATTTAACTCAAAAGACCTGTGTATGATAGAGCATATCCCTGAGTTGGTAGAATCAGGACTTACGTCACTTAAAATAGAAGGGCGCATGAAAGGGATCAACTATTTGGCCTCGGTTGTCAAGGTCTACAGAGAGGCGATTGACGCTTATTATGAAAACCCCGAAGCATATGGTGTCAAAGATACCTGGCTGGAGGAATTGACTAAGGTTAGTCACAGGGGATACTGTACCGGCTTTTACTTTGGGCATCCGGAAGAGACCATGCCGAATTATTCCAACCGGGTCTGCGGTAGTGATTACATGTTCGTGGGGAAGGTACTTTCGCAGGAAGACAAGGGCAGGGTGAGGGTTGAGGTCCGCAACAAGATATTTACAGGCGATGAGATTGAGATCTTGACAAAACAGGGGCCATCAAGGAGAGATACAATTGATGATATAATTGATGCAGAGGGGGCATCTATTACCTTTGCACAGCCCGGGAGTGAAGTGGCTATTGCCTTGTCAAATAGCTGCCTGCCTAATGACTTGCTGAGAAAGAGGAATACTTTCTCGAATCTGACAAAGAGTTATTAGTCCAAAAAGAAATTAAGTTTGATAGTTTTGCAAAAATACTCGGTGGCCCAAGTAGTTGGGTATGTTTTGGCATCACAGAGTCTCAACGCTAATTTAGTTTAAATTCCGGGAACCTATTTGTATATGATGATGAGTTGGTGGCACGCCCGGCCCGACTCGAACGGGCGACCTACGGATTCGAAGTCCGGCGCTCTATCCAACTGAGCTACGGGCGCGTGAAGGAAAGGGATGGGGTGAGTGAAGGGACTTGAACCCTCGGCCACCGAGGCCACAACCCGGTGCTCTACCAACTGAGCTACACCCACCACAGCAATAAATGAAAAAAAACATATTTATCACAGGTAAAAATATATTTCAAGCGCTTTTGAAGGTCCTTTGAGGAGACTGCGAGTAAGCTTGTCAAATATACGTAAAAATGGTAATCCTCTCACCTAATAGATCACTACGGCCATTTCAACTTCAAAAGGAATTACAGGAGAAGGCATGCCTGGCCCCATTGTTACACTGTTGACCGATTTTGGTATAAATAACCACTACGTAGGCGTAATGAAGGGGGTGATTCTCGGGATCAACAGCTACGCCCTGGTGGTCGATCTCTGCCATGACATTTCGCCGCAAGATGTTCGAGGCGCGGCCTATATCCTTGGCGTCTCGTATCCATATTTTCCGAAAGGCACCGTTCATTGCTCGGTTGTAGATCCCGGGGTTGGATCGGAACGGCACGGGCTGATTGTTAAAACAGATCGATATCTCTTTGTGGGGCCGGATAACGGCCTGTTTACCATGGTCTATGACCAAGAGAAAGGCGTCGAGGTTTATAAAATTATCGAATCGACTCATATCCCTCCCGAGATCAGCAGTACATTTCATGGAAGAGATGTTTTTGCACCTGTAGCCGCTCACCTGTCCCGGGGGGTTCCGTGTTCCGAACTCGGCGAATTGATTTCAGGGCCCGTGAGCATTAAGACTCTAAGACCTGATTCAAAAGGTTCCATATTAATAGGGACCGTCATCTACATGGACCGGTTCGGCAATCTTATTACTAACATTACCCGTACGGACTTTGACCAATTTGCAGAACAAGGGGGTTTTGAGATCGTCGCGGATGATGTGGTCCTAAATTCAGTGGCGAGAACGTATTCCGATGCGCCGCCGGGGGCAATGATTGCGCTGTTCGGTAGTAGCGATTATTTAGAGTTGTCAACGGTGATGGGGAGTGCCTCCGAAAGATTGAAGCTCAGGGTAGGGGATAAGATTTTGGTTCGTAGGATGAACGTTTATATGGATTTTACTTGATAATGGAAAAGGTGGTTATTCTAAAATGCCCGGAATACGACAAGGCCTGTCTTGACGAGAATATCAGAAAGGCATTTTCTTATTTTGGGGGTATAGAAGAGATTGTCCGGCCCGGCAATAGGGTCTTGCTAAAACCGAATCTGCTGGTAAGAGATCTGCCGGAGTCAGGGATAAATACCAACCCGTTTTTTGTAAAAGCCGTGGCAGATATAGTGCGGGTGGCTGATGGCATGCCGTTTGTGGGGGACAGCCCGGCCTTTGGGACTGTGCGGCAGGTTGCGGAAGGATGTGGATTGCTCTCCCTGATGGAAAAAGACAACATCCAGATCGTGTCCTTCAAAGGAAACAGGTCTTATGACGAGAACGTACGAATAACCAGTACCATCAATGATTTTGACAGGATAATCAATCTGCCGAAGTTGAAGGCACATAGCCAGATGCTTTTTACGGGCGCGGTTAAGAATCTGTACGGGATGGTCGCAGGCAAGGTGAAGACGTGGAGACATTTTGCGGTTCGGAGCGATCTCGAAAAATTCTCTTTAATGCTTCTTGCCATATCCAAACAGGTACAGCCATGTTTTACCCTGGTGGATGCCGTAGATATCATGGAAAAGACCGGCCCGCGACGAGGAGTTGTTAAAAGGGCAGGGCTTATTTTTGGGGGGATAAACTGCATCAGTATAGACCGGGTTATATGCGAGGTGTTCGGTATTGATCCGCACAGGGTTCCGCTACTAAACGCCGCACGAAAATACGGATTCAGCGGGTGGAACTTAGACGATATTCAGATCGTGGGGAGCGCGATTGCCGATGTAAGGACAAACAAGTATCTTTTTCCAACGGAGCTGGAGGATGTCTCTTTTACATTCCCCAATGTTGTAAGGAGTGTAATACGACACATCCAGGCAAGATTTAGGGGGAAGTTTATATAATATTGCGGATTTTGAATTGCGGATTGCGGATTTGGCAAAAGCGGACAGCCTCATAGTAATTGCAACAAAGTCAACAAAGTGCTATAAGGTCAACAATAAATTGTAGAAATTTGCGATAGCTATATCCACATTGAGGTAAAAACATGAGCATATCAAACAGTGAAAAATCTACTTCTATCCCCTCAGACTTTATCCGGACTATTATCGCGGAAGATGTAAAGGCAAACAAAAACGATGGTCGCGTGCGCACTCGATTCCCGCCGGAACCGAACGGCTATCTCCATATTGGGCATGCCAAATCGATCTGCCTTAATTTCGGCATTGCCGCGGAAAACAACGGTATTTGCAATTTGCGATTAGATGATACCAATCCGAGCAAAGAGGAAGTTGAATATGTGGAATCGATCAAATCAGATGTTCGATGGCTTGGATTCGATTGGGATGACCGGCTGTTTTACGCATCTGACTACTTTGAACAATTTTATCAGTACGCTGTTCAGTTAATCAAAAAGGGTAAGGCGTATGTGTGCAGTCTTAGCGCGGATGAGATCAGAGGATACCGAGGCACCTTGACCGAGCCGGGCAAGGAGAGTCCGTATCGTACACGGTCAAATGAAGAGAATCTGGACCTGTTTGAACGGATGCGTGCAGGAGAATTTGAGGACGGCTCCCACGTGCTTAGAGCAAAAATTGATATGGCATCCGGCAATTTGAATATGCGTGATCCGGTCATATACCGTGTTCTAAGAGCGGAACATCACAGGACGGGCAACAAGTGGTGCATTTATCCAATGTATGACTTTGCCCATTGCATTTCGGATTCCATCGAAGGGATTACACATTCCATTTGCACGCTCGAATTTGAAGACCATCGCCCTCTGTACGACTGGTTTCTTGACGAATTAGCCGTTGATTGTCATCCGCAGCAGATCGAGTTCGCCAGACTCAACCTCAGCTATACTGTGATGAGTAAGCGAAAACTCCTGGAGTTGGTAAAGGGAGAACACGTCACCGGATGGGACGACCCCCGGATGCCGACACTGTCAGGCATCCGGAGACGCGGCTACACACCCGAGTCGATCCGAAACTTTTGTGAGCGGATCGGGGTGGCAAAGAGTAACAGTATGGTCGACATAGCGCTGCTCTATCACTGCATCCGCGAAGATTTAAATAAACGCTCTCAGCGTGTTATGGCGGTATTGCGTCCTCTTCGGGTCGTCATAGACAACTATCCGGAAGATCAAGTGGAGGAGTTAGATGCCGAGAATAACCCGGAGGATCCCGGCATGGGGTCACGGAAAGTCCCTTTTTCGAGGGTGCTGTACATAGAACAAGAGGATTTTCGTGAGGACGCGCCTAAAAAGTTCTTCCGTTTAGCTCCAGGGCGCGAGGTGCGGCTTAAACATGCTTATTACATCACCTGTGTGGATGTGATTAAGGATGAACAGACCGGCGAGGTGATCGAACTGCACTGTACCTATGATCCGGAGACACGAGGCGGCTGGTCTAAAGACGGGCGCAAGGTCAAAGGAACATTGCACTGGGTTTCGGCTGAGCACGCGCTTGAAGCCGAAGTCCGCCTGTACGATCATCTCTTTGTAAAAGCAGACCCCGGCGATGGGAAAGAGGGCGCTGATTTCAAATCTTATTTGAATCCGAACTCATTGGAGACATTGACGTCGTGTCGCGTTGAGCCGAGTCTGGCCGGCGCAGCGCTGGGGAATCGCTACCAGTTCCTGAGGCACGGCTATTTCTGTGTCGATTCAGTTGACTCTTCCGAAAGAAGACTTGTATTTAACCGGACAGTATCGCTGCGTGACTCATGGGCGAAGATCGAGAAAAAGGGCCAAATATAGGGAGATCCCTCATTCCCCATTAATATCCAAGAACATTTTTCACTTGGTTAGGAAAAATTTTCCATTTGTCTCTCCTTCCGCTTAATATTTTTGCCTTCCTTGCCTGACAAAAAAATGTCGCATTTTTCAAAGGTCTCATAACCAGCTAACATCATATAATATAAATGGGTGTTTCAAAATAGTCATACTTTTTTTTTCTTCCGGCATGATGAATGCATATATTGGCTCCTATATTATTTAGTGCCTGACCGAAAACCCCAATTTTCGGTCAGAAATCCGAAATCCGAAGCACGGCACGAAGTGAAGCGTCAGCGCTCAATCCGAAACAATGACAAAAATACAAATGCTCCAACGACAAAAATGTTGCATTTCCCACGCCTTAGGCGTGGTTAGTTTAGGTAATTCTGTCATTCGATATTCGAATTTGTTTCGATATTCGGATTTCGATATTCGGATTTTGCCTGAACGGGACTTTTCGTTCAGGCATTATTTAAGAGGACGTTCTGAGAGTCGACATGCGAATGCCATTAAAAGAGTCACCTCCCGCGATGTCAAAACCACCAATGGGTGAGACCGCTCCTTTGAATTTCTGTGAAGAAGACGTTTTTTTTCGCAGCAGGATGCCAAAGACAACGCATTGGTCCATACCCTGGTCGGACTTGATGATGACGATGTTCATTTTGTTTGCGCTCCTTTATATCTATCAGCACCCCGGCCGCGACGTTGTGTCCGACAAGGAAACGATACCGGCAACAGGTACACATTTCGAGGCCGGCGCCGACGTGGTTGCCGGGGAATTTGGTGAGCTTGCACCAACTGTGAATGAACCGATCTCCAGGATCTACGACCTGAGCAAGGAGATGCTGCGAGCGAATGACCTGGAGGATTTTGCCACTGTTGATCTCATCCCGGACAAGGCCGTACGGATTATGTTGGCGAGCGACTTGCTCTTTGATATTGGCAAGGCAGATATAAAGCCGGAGGCGAAAAGGTCATTAGAACGAATTGCGCGTATCATTCAACAAACGCCTTATATGGTAAATGTGGTCGGCCATACGGATAACATGCCCATTCATTCGGAAAGATTTCCCACCAATTGGGAATTGTCGGCCATTCGCGCCTGTGAGGTGGCCAGATTCCTTATCGAAGAAATGGGAACTACGGGAAAACGCTTTTACATCAGCGGGCACTCATATCATCAACCGGTATCGTCCAACAACGTGCCGGGCAGTCGAGCCGCTAACAGGCGCGTGGAGATCATTATTGCCAAGGAAAGGCCGTACGGCAGCCCAGGACATGTAGAAGAGGTATAAAGATGGGGATCAACAAATTCTTATTTCGCATGCTCAACTCCGTGATGAAAACCATAGCACCGTTTATCGGCCCGTCAAAGTGGTGGGCAAAGGAACGCAAGAACCTCATAGCGTTGGCGATTTGTGTTATCCTTTTTTGTGCCGGCTTTGTCATGCACGGCAATGTGGGGCTATATTTCAATATCGCGGCATTGCTGATTGTTGTTGGGGGCACAGTAGGTGCGGCCCTCATCTGCTTTCAAATGGAGCGCCTCATCATTGTGCACAAGGTTTTGACGAGTTCATACCGCACTCGCGTAAAGGATCCGGCTCAAATCGTCGAGATATTAGTTGATCTGTCTGTTAAAAGGAGACTAAAAGGGCTTCTCTCCCTTGAAGAAGATGAGGAGACGACTTCTGTCACGTTCTTGCGGCGCGCCTTGGGATTCTTGGTTGACGGCTACACAAGCGACCAGATCAGAGATTTTCTTAATACGGAGATGTATTTCTTCAAAGTCCGACGGGATGAATCAGAGACAGTGCTCAGGACCATGGCGGAAATTGCTCCCGCCTTTGGCTTGGTGGGCAGCGTGGTTGGGCTGATCGGTCTGGTTGCCGGCATCGGGGACTCTTCAGTCATATTGGCTACGGTTCCGGTTGCCCTCATTTCTACCTTGTACGGTGTTATTCTGGCGAATTTCGTCTTTTTGCCTTTTGCGGCAAACATCAGGGAGAGAACGGACCGCGAACTGCTTCTCCAGAAAATCATTACAGACGGAGTACTTGCTATTGAGAGCGAGGTCAAGCCGAGGGTATTAGAGATGAAGCTGAAGTCTTTCCTGACTCCTTCCTCACGGCAAGGGCGGATCGTGTCCTTGAAGAGAATCCAGGAAAAGTTCAACATTCAACACCAATCGGCCAAGCCAATGCCCGCAAAGGTCTCAAAGCAGCCCTTGCTCCAGGATTCAGCGTCATAAACGCCTATGGTCTTATACAAATTCTTGTTGTGGCCGAGGCGGCCTCATTCCTTTGCGCCGCGCGTACATGCCTACTCATATTGTACGGCCCGTCCTATATACCCGGAGTAATCTTTGAGAATCGGCTCATACTTGTCATTTAAGAGAGGTGATGAAATCATGAAATCTGCTGTGGAACGATTACATGCGGTCGGGATATTGTATAAAACGGATATCCTCAAGAGCGCTTTCACATCAACATCATGAGGTTGCGGTTGCATGGGATCCCACAAGAATATCACTAAATCAACCTTTCCCTCCGCTATCAGGGCTCCCAACTGTTGATCCCCACCTAACGGACCCGATTTCAGTTTCACGACTTCAAAATGGCGTGCATTTTCCTCATTTAGCCTTTTTCTAATAGCTTCTTCAACTAATCGACCAGTTGTTCCTGTAGATATCAATTTGTGATCTATTAATACCTTATAATTCCATTCTGCCCACTCGATTAAATCTCTTTTCCTGTTGTCGTGAGCCACCAAGGCTATACGTTTGGTTTCTTCCATCACGCTCACTCCTTTCAGCGTAAAGAACTGCCTGTTATTGCTGCAAGTATATTCATAAATGTCTCTGTCCGATAAGGAAGAAGAACAAGAAAGTGGAAGAAAATAGGGTGGTGTGGGGGCCGGGGGAGAAAAACCCCCGGCTACCCGATTAGGCGAAATTTTATATGATCATAGTTAGATATGTTGAATGTCGATGATTAGAAGCTACGGCCACCCCTTGGTCCTCCTCTGCCACCACCTTGTCCTCCTCTGCCACCACCTTGTCCTCCTCTGCCACCGCCGTATCCTCCTCGGCCACCACCTGGTCCTCCTCTGCCGCCACCGCGACTTTCGGTGCGAGGGCGAGCCTCATTCACGTTAAGCGCTCTTCCTTTTAGGTCTTTGCCATTTAGGCCATCGATTGCGGACTGCCCTTCAGCTTTAGAGGCCATCTCCACGAATCCAAATCCTTTTGATTGACCACTATACTTGTCTTTTATAATGGTGACGGATTCAACCTGCCCGAATTCTTCTAAAGCCAGCCGTAAGTCCTCTTCGGTGACCTCGTACGACAAATTTCCTACATAGATCTTCATTCTAATCTCCTTTTGTAATAAATTATAAATTTTCACATCACAACTAACATAATATTATACTGAGCGCTTGTATAGTCAATAAACATAAAATTATGCGCTGGGTGCACACTGGTTTTGATTATGGAATGAATAAATCCTATATGTGAAATAGTACGAGTATGGATGACAAGGGGTATAATGTCAAGAAATTTTGAAAGCCATAACTACTGGATTGTGAATTCAAATTGCAAATGCACCACGGGCCGCCTTCCAGAACATCTTAAATATTAAACAATCGTCCTTTGGCCTTATTTATCCTACCCTTCAGCCTCTTGTTCCGCACTATTTCTTTGCTGATTGGTTTGTATCTCATGGTGATTGCAGCACCTGATATGCCGCCGAACACCTTGCCCAGCTCTTTGCACTACAGCCCACTGTGGTCTCGTGAAAGATAGATTGCGATCTCTCGGGAAAATAGGGAAAATAGAGGAACTTCTATTTTGTTGTCTTTGGTCCGGCCAATGAGTCCGACCTGCTCCAGTCGCCTAACATCTGTGTAGAAAAAATGGGTTAGGTCTGCTTTTGACTCTTGCAGAAAGACAACGGGGTCAATCCCGCATTTAATTAACGCCGCTCGCAAACCTTCCTCAAACCTGTTACGGTACGTTGACGGACTGGGCCATTGCCTTTGCTGTGGACACCCGGAACGGGAAATACGGGGACTGTCATACCGCGGTATTTGCCGGACTGCATGGGATTGATTATGATACATCCTTTCAGGCCGTGAAGATGGCAGGCGCGGCAGGAATCAGCGGTTTTACGGCCGGGTTGGTAGGAGCGTTAAAAGACAAAAACTATATTGATTTTCGTCTTGAGAACGGTGTCGTCATTGACTTGGGAAAAAGCATTCCAAGGCCCTATTTGCGGATAATGGAAATTGTCTCGGGACTTCATGAGGGCTATGTTGCCGCCACAGGTAGAAAGCCTAAATTCCACGCCCTGGGGGTTGGAACGCCTATTCTTCTGCCGCTGATAGCCTTAATGGGCGATAACAATACTTATACCTCGACAGACAGCACGGCGCCGATTAAGGATGCTTATGCCTCCGCGACAATTTGTCTCTACGTGACGGAACCGGCACCCTTGAAACTGAAAGCCCACCGTATAGCCGAGTATTGGCTTTCAGAAGGGATCGAATGGCGCTGCCCATGTCCGTATTGCAGAAAAATTGATGGAAAATACCCGCCAAATCTTGCTAAGGCTCGTGAATGGTGGCGTTCCGAGGGGAGTCGCCGGTTATCGCCAAGTGATATGCGGGATGAAAGCCCATTGTCGGAGTATCTGCCCTTGTTGTCGAGTCCCGCGGACGACAACATTCGGAAAGAGGTCGGCATGGCAAGAATTGGGCATAATCATTGGGTATTGCAGAAAATCGAGGCGGGTATTAGGAAACACGCTCAAGATACGGGGCTACTAAGGGACTACGTTGCCAAGGTGGTGGATTCATACATGAATGCTTCTTCCGGGGAGTCATGGAAACAAGCCACGTACGCAGCTTGGCAACTTGCTGACAGAACAGCGCAGCGGATTGAAAAGGCAGAGCCGAGTGGCCCGCTGCCAAGCAATAAGTGATCTCGCCGCGTCTGAAAAACCTTAAAAAATGAGATCAAGTCTTCGTTTGACTCTTTTACCATTATACCTGTTTCTTGAACCGAACTATACCCTTCGCATCTTCCACGATCAAGTACAGACAGGGAACCAGCACCAGGGAAATCACCGTGGCAAAGAGGATGCCGTAGCCCAGCGACAGGGCCATGGGAATCATGAACCGGGCTTGGCGCGAGGTTTCAAAAATCATTGGAGCCAGCCCGCCAAAGGTGGTCAGAGTTGTCAGCAGAATCGGGCGGAAACGCCGAATCCCGGCCAGACGCACTGCCTCCCCGGCCTTTTTCCCGGCCGCCCGCCGGCGATTGGCGTAGTCAGTGAGCACCAGCGAATCGTTTACGACTACTCCGCTCAAAGCCACGACACCCATCATGCTCATGACACTGAGATTGTACCCCATGATGACGTGCCCCAGTACCGCGCCAACAAAGCCAAATGGTATGCCGGCCATTACAATCAAAGGCTGGCTGTAGTTTCTGAACGGGATTGCGAGCAGGAAATAGATCGACAGAAGCGCCAGGACAAATCCTTTGATCAGGCTTTGCATGCTTTCTTTCATGTCGGCCTGCCGCCCTTCGTATCCATAGCTCAGGCCCGGGTAATCACGGGTTAGTTGAGGCAGGATGCTTTCATTCAACATATCAAGCACCTGGCCGGTTTCGCCCATTGGAACAACATCGGCCGTGACGGTTACGGTGCGGCGGCCATTACGCCGGCTGATGCTGGTGTAGGCCCGTCCCCGTTCGACCTCGGCAATTTGCATCAGGGGGACATCGCGTTTCTCGGGGGTTCGGATCAGCAATTTCTCGATATCATACTCGCTGATTCGTTGTTTCTCGGGGCGGCGCACCATGACTTTGACCTCATTGCGGCCACGTTGTTGGCGCAGGGCTTCAGCGCCATAAAAGGCGTGACGGACCTGGCGGGCCACTTCCTGCGATGTCAACCCGAGGCTGCGGCCTTCGGATTTGAGCTTGAAGTCGAGCTGTTGTTTGCCGGGAGTATAGCCATCGTCGATGTCTTTGGTGTTGGGAAATTCGGCCAGTTGTTCGGCCAGGGCGGCGCTGGCCCGGTCGAGGATATCGATATCCCGGTGGCTTAATTCCACGGTTAGAGCCGCGCCCGAGCCAGGACCGCCCCGGTCAGCGGTAAACTGCAGCGATTCGAGCCCGGGGATCTGTCCAACCCGTTCCCGCCAGAGACGTGTTACCTCCGATGTGTGCAGGGGGCGCAAGGTGGGGTCAGTCAGGTACATCAGGACTTCGACCTTGTTGTTGTCGATGACGGCGAAGACGCCTTCAAGGAGGCTTTCTCCGCCGTGTTGCCCGGCGATTTCATTGGCCGCTTTTTCCAGGCAATTCCGTACCTCGATCGCTTTTGACATAGCACTGCCATAAGGCAGTATGGCTGTAACCACGGCGACATCCGATTCGACCCGCGGCATCAGGATCATGCCTATGCGTCCACCGGCAACATATCCAATCGCGAGGATCAGTACGGCCAGCCCTATCGATATTGTCAGGTAGCGCCAGCGAAGACAGCGGTCCAGGAACGGACCGTATTTGTTCTCGATGAACCAGGAAACCAGTCGGCTGAATCCCTGGTGCCAGCCACGCAGCTTGCCGGTTAGCGGGGAGCTCGCTCGGCTCCGGGAATGGGCCAGATGAGAGGGAAGAATCAACAGCGATTCGACCCATGAAATCGTAAACACCGTGACCACCACTACGGGAATGACCATCCAGATCTTGCCCATCGTGCCGGGGATGAAATAGAGGGGCACAAAGGCCGCGATGTTGGTAAGGATACTGAACCCGACCGGCAGCGACACATCCTGTGCCCCTTGGATGGCCGCGTCGGAAAAGCTCATGCCGCGCTGCCGGTATTCGTGAATGTTTTCTCCGGCAATAATCGCGTCGTCCACCACTATGCCTAAAGCAACAATAAAAGCGAACATCGATATCATATTAAAGGTGACCCCTAATCCCGGCAGAAAAAGTAGGGCGCCCAGGAATGAGATCGGGATCCCCATGGTGACCCAGAATGCCAGTTTGACTTCAAGAAACAGTCCCAGGAGTAGCAGGACCAATGTCAGACCGAAAAGGGCATTCTTCAATAGCAGTTGCAGACGTTGACGATAGATCTCGGACCGGTCGCGGTTGATCGTGTAATGGACCCCGGGAGGCAGGTCTTGCTCGATCCTTTGCATAGCCTCGCGCACGGCGTCGGACACCCCGATGGGCGTCTGATCCCCAACACGGAAGACTCCCACGCCAACCGCCCGGCAACCGCCGTAGGTCGCCTCCGTATCCACATCCTCGAAACCGTCTTTCACCGTGGCAATGTCGCTTAAATGCAATACCGAGCCATACGGGGTCGTAACAACCGGGATCGCGGCAAATTCACCGGCCCAGTCGCGGCGTTCCTTGAATCGCACCAGGATTTCTCCGGCTTCGGTTTTCACGCTTCCCCCGGGCAGTTCAACCGAGGTCGTGCGAATTTTCTGGGCAATCTGGTCGAGTGTCAGTCCATAGGCGCGCAGATTTTCCTCTGAGACCTCGACATGGACTTCGTATTCCCTCGCGCCGACCAGATCGACCTGGGTAATCCTGGGATCCTGAAGCAACCGGTCGCGGACTTCCTCGGCCAGGTTTCGCAGGGCCCATTCCCCTGCATCGCCGTAAAGTTGGATGGTCAGCACTTCACGACGGTGGATTTCGAGGGTGACTTCGGGTTCCTCGGCGTAGCTGGGGAAGGTGGTGATGCGATCAACGGCCTGTTTGATGTCCTGGTAAATTTTCTGTTGATCGGCCCCGGAGAGCAGTTCAATCCGAACGGTGCCAACGCTTTCCCCTGCGGTTGCGGTAATTTCGTCGACGCCCTCCAGACCGCGCACTCCTTCTTCAATGGCCAGGATGATCCCCTGTTCGACTTCTTCCGGGCCGGCGCCGGGGTAGGCGACGGTGACTGATACCATGTCCTCGCTGAATTCCGGAAAAACCTCCTGCTTGATCTGGGTGCTCATGTAAAGACCGCCTAACAGCAGCATCAGCATCAGAAGGTTAGGGGTGACCCGGTTGCGCACCATCCAGGCGATAGGGCCTCGCCGCGTCCCGGAATCATCACTGGACTTATATGACGAACTCATCATGAGCGCCTTTTCTTCTCGTTCTCTGGGTCTGGCTGTTCTTTGCCGGCTTCCGGAGGAAGGCTGTCCTGGGTCCGCAAAGGCATGCCTTCGACCGGGGCGGCTAAATTAGTGGTGACCAGTTGATCGCCCGCCTCAAGACCGTCACTGATATAGACCTGGTCACGCCCGCGGAAGGCAATGGTAATTTCGCGGATTTCCAGTTGGTTCTGATTGTTCATTACCCAAACCTGATTGCCGTCACGGAGCAGTCGGCGGTCGAGGGTGATGACCGAGTTCAATTCAGTGCCTTCGATTTCCACCCGGACATACGCCCCGAAAATCAGACTCGGCTGGCCGGCATTTTCCGGCAGGAGGGCAAGTGGGTCGTCTAAAGCGATGAGTAACTGCGCCATACGCCCGTCTTTTTCCAGGTCGCTTAACATTCGAGCTACACGCCCTACGCGATGCTTGTCAGGACCCCAGGCGGTTTCATTAAAGATGCGGACAACCGATCCGGTTTCTGATGCCGTTCCGGGAATTTGAATCCATTTAAGTTGATCGGTAGGGACGGTCGTCAGTATCCAGTAGGTGTCTGATCCGGTCAGGGTGGCCAGGGCGGTTGCCGCCGTAACCTGCGTGCCCGCGTTGACTTTGCGGGAACGCACGGTGGCGTTAAACGGAGCCTTCACCGTGGTGCGTTCCAGGTTAAGCCTGGCCTGGTCCAGGGCTGCTTCCGCGGCTTGCAATGTCGCCTGGACTTTTTCCAGTTGCGGCTGGCGGAGGACCAGGTCGCGGTCTTTCTCGCTGATGGTTTCGCCCAACAATTCGTATTCCCGTTTGGCAACCGTCTGTTGTCCCAGTTCGAGGGACAGATCACTTTTGGCTTTGGTGACGTCACTTTCGCGCTGGCGAGCTGCCAGTTCATAGTCAGTCGGGTCGATCTGGAGAATGTTTTCTTCCCTCTTGAAGCGCCCACCAGGGAGAAATTCCGGGCTTGTCGCAATGATTTCACCGGCAACCCTGGGGTACAGTTCCACTTCCTGAGCCGGTTGCACGGTACCCATGGCGTGAACCACCGTCTTCTGGATGGAGAGGCGTACCGGCTGGGTTTCAACCAGACGTGCGTGCCGTGCCGGCGGCTTTCGCTGGACCTTTGGGGCTGTTTTAATCAAATTAACGGCCAGGACTGTCCCTACCACCAGCACCAGTAACGGCAGGCCAACACTGATTATCAGGCGGGAGGGGCTTCCTTTAGTCGAAGAATTGTCGGCATTACTCATATTCGTTACCTGGCTAAGGGCCATTGAGACACTTGTTTATTTCCACAGCCCTAAAACCCTGTTCTCCTTAATTTCGGGGTGGTTTGGTTCTCCAACTCAGCTCCTCGGTTGGAGGCTCCGTCATGGCCCAGCCACTCCCAAGAGCCCGGCAAAGATTAATTCGATAGGCAATCAGTTGCCGCTGGGCTTGAAGATAGTCGCGCTGGAGTGATTGCTGGGACAACAACGCATCCAGCACCCGGAGGTAGTCGAGTGCCCCTTTGGTATAGCTGTCCCGGGTCCGCTCAATCACCTGGCCCGACAGGACAACCTGTTTCTCCAGGCTTTGAATCAGTTCTCTCTGTTTGTCCTCCCGCACCAGGGCATTTTCTACCTCGTTCAGGGCGGTCAGAATCGTTTGCCCGTAGGAATGGAGACGCTCGGAGACTACCGATCGAGTGCGGTCTACTTCCGCCCGCCGCAGGCGGGCGTCGAATATCGGGCCCACCAGGTTGGCGGCCAACGAGGCCAGCCAGTTGTGGAACAAATCACGCGTGGCTTCTCCTGAAGTATTCACGCGAGCGCTCAGACTTACCCTGGGGAAACGATCGGCTACTGCCGCAGCCAACCTGCGATCTGACGCGAGGACATCATAATACGCCTGTTGAATATCCGGCCGGCCTTGTATCAGGCTTGCGGGGACCCCGGTGTTGGGCATCGGCGGAAGAGAGGACAGTTCCGCCACCCGCCTGATGGCCAGGTTCTTGGGCGGTTGACCGGTCAGAAGGGCCATTTGATGTTCCAGGACCGTGGCGCTGGATTCCGCCGTTGTCAGATTGCCCCTGACCGATTCCACCAGTTGCCGTTGCCGTAACACGTCGGCCGCCCCTGTTTGGCTGCGACGAAATCGTAGCGTAACGAGTTCAAGGACGTCCTCATTGGTTTTGAGCTGGCGCCGCAACAGGTCAATCTGTCCATATTGTTCCACCAGTTGATACCAGGTCAAAGCGACTTCGGCCGACAAGGTTATAGCGGCCGCTTTGAGCTGAGCCTCCGTTGCTTTGACATCCAGAATTGCCGCGTCCCGGGCCGATCGGATCCGCCCCCAGAGGTCGACTTCATAACTGGCTGCCAGGTCGAGGGAAAGTGATGTGACATAGGTGGTTTGCCTGGCGTTACCCACCAATGCTATTTCTTCTCGCTGCGCGGTACGATCCGCTTCGGCCTCGCCATTAAGCGATGGCCAGAGGGCCGCCCCCTGCTTTCGGGCGATTGCCTGTGTCTGGTTAAGGCGGTCCCAGACCATTCGCAGGTTCAGGTTCCCGTGCAGCGCCCGTTCTACCAGACTGTTGAGTTCCGTATCGTTAAAACACTCCCACCAGCGGTCGGGAAGCTCGGTGATACCTGTCGCGGAAAACGCTTTGGGAAGGGGCACCGTCGATTCAACAGTTCGATCCCAAATTGAACACGATATCAATCCCATGCAGACAAGTGCGACCAGACAGAAAAGCAGCCGGCCACGACTCCGTGGGAGGAAGTAAGGGGATGGTTTTGATACGAATTGACTTTTCTTCATAACCGTTTCCGAAAAACTTTCTCGGCAAATACCCGGCAGTCCGCATTTAGGATCCTTTTGTGCGTTTCAATACCATCAAGCCGTTTTCGCTTGACTCCAACCAGTTAAGCAACTAACGCAATCTCATCAGATGGCAAGAAATCCCTGTGTCTCTATCACGACGTTATCGTCTTTTTCTATATATCATATGCATGACGAATGGTATCATTTTTTGGTCTACAAAGATGAAAATTTCTTGTGCCTGAGGGTAAGAGATTATAAATCTTGAAACTCGCGTAAAAAAAATGAGGAATGTCTTAGGGGATAGGGCTTAGGATGGCATTTTTGGGGTCAAAATCAGTGCTTTTAAGAAGTGCTCATCTATATGCCAAGGGCAAACAAGGATGCTTATGATTTCCCTCTTACATTCGAAAGCCGAGGTTGGGTTGGGTCAATAAGCTCGTAAACTTTTTCAAGACATTGGTCCAGGCGCTCACGGCATTTGGATGGAGTTCTTCGAAATCTATACCGATCATGTAAACGTGCTCTTCCTTCTGCACCCAGGCTACTCTTCCTTTTGCCTTTATTGGAGTGCGTACGTCTATGGCTATATCGAGGTGCGTATCCACCTCCACAGACTCGCGGCTTTGGACCAATATTCCTCCCCGGCTCGCGTTGTATACAATTCCCTGCAGAGATCTGTCTCCCGCGGACAAGGTTACGGACAGCACTGTACTGACCCGCGCGTATTTTCTTTTCTCTTCATGCATGGACAGCACTCCTTGTTGTTCTCCCTGTCATTTCAACTTTCGTCCAGAACCTGGCGAACCATTTTATATAGTTCATAAATATTATAGGGTTTCTGGATAAAATTTTTAGCGCCCTTTTTGAGGACAGCTTGATATTGGCCGTCTGAACTGTATCCACTGGATACTATAACCTTTGCCGCCGGATTAATGGATTGGAGTCGGTCAAAGGTCTCAATGCCTCCCATCTTGGGCATTATCATGTCCAGGATAATCAGGTCTATTTTGTCCTTCTGTTTTTCGTAAACATCGATAGCTTCAACCCCATCATAAGCTAATATTACGTTATATCCCTTCTCTTCAAGGATGTCTTTGCCCAGGTTTCTTACTACTTCTTCATCATCTATGAGGAGAATGTTTTCATTCCCGCCAACAATATCCTTTGTCATGATATCTGAGTCCGATAAGATAACTTTTTCGGATGACGCGGGCATATATATTTGAAAGCTTGTACCCTTCGTCGGTTCACTTTTTACGGAAACGTGGCCACCGTGGTTTTTGATTATTCCATAGACCACGGAAAGCCCCAACCCGGTCCCCTTACGTTCACCTTTAGTTTTGGTGGTGAAAAACGGGTCAAATATTTTGGACTGGATGTCTTGATCTATACCCTGACCTGTATCAGAGATGAGAATTTTTACATATTCTCCTGACGGTGCTTCAGGAAAACCGTCTATGTTTTCTCCATCAAAGTTGAAGTTTTCCGTCTTGATCGTAAGCACTCCCCCGTTTGGCATGGCATCCCGGGCATTGATACAGATATTTAGCATCACCTGTTCTATCTGAGACGGATCGGCTTCCAGCGGCCACACATGGGGCGTAAGTTCTTTTTTAATGTAGATGTTCTTGTCAATGGTCCTTTCAAGAATTTGGATGGTTTCTTCAATTATCTTATTTATATCTAACAGTTCTGTGCGGGATTCATTCTCGCGACTAAAGGTCAGCAATTGTTGTGTCAACCGGGCGGCCCTGACTGTTGATTGCTCAATGATATCGGCATATTTATACAGCGGATCTCCTTTGGCGATTTTAATTTTAAGGAGTGAAGCACATCCCTGTATCCCAGAAAGCAAGTTGTTGAAATCATGGGCGATCCCTCCGGACAGAATGCCTATGCTCTCCATTTTTTGCGCTTGCAGGAGTTGCTGCTCCAATGCCTTTTTTTCCGTAACATCGCGAAAATAATCAACAACCTGAATTACCTGACGGTTATTGTCAAATATCGGGAAGGTAAATACATCGGCGTTGGCTACTGTTCCATCATGCCTTGTCCACTCTTGTTTCTTAAAGGATGATTTGCCGGTCCTGAAGGTCTGTTCAACCAGACAATCCTTACACGGCTTCTGACGGTTGTAAAAAATTTTATAGCATTTGCGCCCGATTATGGCTTCCAGGGGAAGGCCGTGTTGTTGAGCCATCGCTTCATTGGCCTTGATGATATTGTAATTTTTATCAACAACATTTATGCCGTCGGTGATACTATTAAAAAGGACTTGAAGTTCGTCCCTGGTTCGCTCGATTTCCTCTTCCAGCTTTCTTCGTTCCGTGACATCTCTGGCTATGCAGAGTATGTCGGTTTCCGCCCCTTTTTCTTTCGGTACGGAAACATTCATCTCCATGATATTTTCTGTTCCAGTCTTGTCCGCGATGCGGAATGAGATTCCTATTGTTGAAGACTCTCCGGCAATGGCCCGTTCTATCTTATTTTTTACGAGATCTCGGTCGTCAACGTGAACGATGTCCAAAAGATGCATTTTCCGTACAATCTCTTTTTTTGAGCATCCTATTACCGCTTCTCCATAACCATTAATAGATGTGAAGTTATAGTTCATGTCCATTGTGAAAAAGACGTCATTGGCTATTTCAAAGAGGTTGGTATATCGCATTTCTGTAGAGAGGAGCTTTTCCGTTCTCTCTTTAACCAACCTTTCGAGGTTCTTGGAGTAGTCGTAAAGATCTTCTTGTGCTGTATTCAGCGCCCTGGTCTTGACCTGGATACTCTCTGTCATGCGATTGAAAGATGAAGCCAGCATCCCGACTTCATCATTGCTTTCTACAGTGGCACGCTTGGAATAGTCGCCTTCGGCAATCTTTTCTGTAGCCGTAGCAAGATTTTTTATGGGTCTTACTATCTTTTTGGAAATGAATATGGAGACCAAGACGCCAAAAGGGGTTATGAGCAGAACAAACAGGATAACTTGCATGAAAAGGTCATGTTTTAAACCAACATAAGGAGACTCTAATGTTCCTACATAAAGGATGCCGATGATTTTTTTGTCGATGTCATAGATAGGCTCATAGGCCGTGATGTACCAATCATTTACCACGAATGCGCGTCCGATCCAGCGCTCCCCCTTTTCGAGACATGTTTCGGCAACCTCGGCTGAAATGCATGTGCCGATGGCCCTTTGACCATCCTCTTTCTTTACATTAGTTGAAATCCGTACTTCATCCTGGAAGATAGTAGCAGTGCCGATCATCCGGCCTTTATAGAGGCGATTCTGGTAGACAGTGTCTCTGGTCTTATCAACAATGGCAAAGTTGCGGTTAAGGAGTTGCGCGCTATAGAGTGTCCCTACTACTTTGCCGTTTAGCATAACCGGTTGAGCCGCCGCTATTACCATGCCGCTGCCGAGATGTTTGGGCCTTGGCTTCGGTTTTGCCCGCGGTGTCGGTATAATTTCAATTCGTGCCTGGTCAGCCAATTTGTCCCCTTCCCGTGCCAAGCGTTCCAGCGGAAGTATGTCTGTTGCACAAACCGGCTCACCTTTTAGCGCTTTTGATATTAGCTTATCAGTGGATAGATCATCCCCTTGTACCCCTGAACTCCCGGCTCGTACAAGTACCCGGCCCTTATTATCGGTTGCAAGAAAAATGTCGATCCCTTCCATACTCGCCATCTTGTCCAATTCATCTTTTAACTTTTCTATTGCAAGATCGTGTAGTTTGCGGGCAATTGAAGGCCTCAGGGCTTCATAAAATACCAGTTTGGATATGTGATTGAGCTCATTCTTATAGATAACGCGGCCGGAATTGAGATCCAGTTCCACCTTTTCCTGCATCTGCTTGAGGGCTGTCTTGTTGATAAAATCGAGACTCCATGGAATAAAGATAAGCACAGAAAGCGCGGGGGCGGCCAGAATCCCCAAAAGGATTCGATTGCGTATAGATTTATTGAAGAATTTCCTTTTCATCTAACCGATCTTAGTATAATTTTGGAAGAAATACAGTATAATTAAAAATAATAACATGTAATGGTAATAGATATTAGAATAAAAAAAAACCTATAGATGTTCTTTTCGGCAAAATTTATTGATATGTTAATAAAATTTCCATTTAGACCATCAAATATGATGCCCATGCAAAAAGTCCTTTTTACATGGAGTAAGGAATTTAGGGATTAAGGAATTGCGAATTATTTAAAGATATTATGAATGCGCCAAATTGAATAATTTGGCAAGTTTTGACTTTTTACGAAATCATCAAACATGGGGGATGGTGTGATCAGATACATTACAATGAGAAGAATATGTCGTTCTATCGTGGTTTCTCTTTTTATATGCTTCTGTTTCTTTACTGCTGTCTCATCGGCAGAATCTCCTTCCGCGCAAGAACAACCGCGTGAGACTGAAAAGATAGCGAGTCTTCAGGCGATTCTGGATTCCGTAGCACGCATGGATATGGAGATCGGCAAGAAACAGGACGCCCTTGAGAAAAGCAGATCAAAGGCGGAGCGGGATGAAGTGCTGGCCGAGATAGATGACTTGAAGGAGCGTATCAAAACTCTTAAGGCGAGTTTTGCCGAGATTGCCGCCGGCGTGGACATAAAAATCCTGTTTGAACCACCGACCCGAGAATTCAATTTGTCCACGGAACTCAAAGATATTTTGAAGCCGCTCCTGGATGAGCTGAGAAGGATGACGGAACGCCCTCGGGAGATAGATCGGCTCCGACGTGAGATCGCCGTGGCGACTGATCGGCTGTCGGTCGTAAAAAACACAAGGAGCAACGTCGTTCGTCTTGCCGATACGATTACCGATCAGAGACTTAAGTACGCACTGAACGAGCTTGAACAAAGCTGGACTGTACAACAGCAGCAGATTGAAACGCAGCAGACCGTGGCAAATGAACAGCTCAAGCAGAAACTTGGAGAGAAAAGGACGTTTTCAGAGACGGCCCAGGAGCTTTTCCGTCTTTTCTTTAAGAGCCGCGGAAGAAACCTTTTGCTCTCCCTTGCCGCATTTATTGCAGTCTGGTTCATATTAACAAAGCTTCACGGAAGAGTGAAACGGATAAGCCCCTTGCACAAGAAAGAACGTACGTTGTCTGCCCGTGCGTTTGACCTCTCTTATGAAGTGATTGCTTTTCTTCTGGCCGTGTCCGCGCTCCTTGTGGTGCTTTACACCGTGGGTGATTGGGTTCTGCTTACCATTGCCGCGATTATTATTTTCGGAATTGTATGGGCGTCCAAGTCGGCGCTGCCTCGCTTTTGGGAGCAGGCAAAGCTTTTGCTTAACTTAGGAGCAGTGCGGGAAGAGGAGCGGGTTGTTTATAACGGGCTTCCATGGAAGGTAGAATCGATAGGATTTTATAGCCATCTGGTTAACAAAGAACTTCTGGGGGGTGACGTTCGCCTTCCCCTGCGAAAACTGCTTGATCTCCATTCCAGGCCGTGGAAAGACAAGGAACCTTGGTTCCCAACCAGAGAAGGTAACTGGGTCCTTTTGTCGGATGATACGTATGGGAAGGTGATAGTTCAGACGCCTGAGGTGGTTGAGCTGGTCCTCCGTGGAGGGGGCCGAAAAGTATATCGCGCGGCCGATTTCCTCAGCCTGAACCCCACGAATTTGTCCGCCGGCTTCCGTATAAATGTTGTCTTTGGCATTGACTATCAGCATCAGTCAATAGTCACGGAAGAGGTCCCGGCCAAAATGGAGCAGATGCTCAGAGAGAGACTCACTGAGGATGGATATGGCGAGTACATCATCAGAATCAAGGTGGAGTTTCGCCAGGCAGGCGCTTCTTCGCTTGATCTGGAAGTATTGGCCGATTTTTCAGGTGAGGTCCAGGATAAATATTACATACTCCAACGTGCAATTCAGCGAATTTGTGTAGATGCCTGCAATAAACATGGTTGGGTTATACCGTTTACTCAGCTTACGGTACATATGGCAGCGGCTAAGGGAGATTGACGATTGATGATTGAAATATAGGTTAATAAATTCGAAATTCGAATACCGAAATCCGAAACAAATCCAAAAATCGAATATCGAATTTTCAAACCCTATTCAATCTTATCAAGTGCTGTATGCCTTGTGAATGAAGAGTACGATCCTTCAAATCATATGTTTCGGATTTCGATATTCGGATTTCGGATTTTTCCCATTTTGTTCTTAACGTAGAGTTTTTTAAGATACCTTTATGAAACACCCCACTTACATACTCCCCGCCTACATGGGGCAGGGTCTCAGGATCGATCTTTCCTCACATACCAGCGAAATCGTCCCGCTGGACGAGGAGATGGCTGCCAATTACCTTGGCGGACGAGGATTTGGTATTTTTTTGGTCAAAAACTACATAACAAAAGATCCGTTTGATTCGGAGATGCCGTTAGTTTTCAGTACAGGCCCGTTAAACAATACAGGTGTATATGCCGCGGGACGCGGAAGCGTGATTTCCAGGTCGCCCCTCACCGGCACAATCTTTGACGCCTGTTTTGGCGGGACCTTTGCCTACCACCTGAAAAGAGCGGGTTTTGATTATCTGTATATTCACGGCAAAAGTGCCGCTCCGATTGTGGTGAAGATTGAGAACGGTAATGTGACGTTTTTGCCGGGGGATGGCTTATGGGGGAAGACGACTCTCGATGCACACGATGCCCTTAAAAGGGATGGGGCTACTGCTGTTATAGGACCTGCCGGTGAGAATAGAGTGCTCTTTGCTAATATTGCCATAGACGGACGCTATTTTGCCGGGCGCGGCGGCCTCGGCGCGGTAATGGGCTCTAAGAGGCTGAAAGGAATTGTCGTTACCGGCGACAAGCGAACTCGCCGGGCGGACCCGACGCGTATTGAGGCGGCAAATAAAGATATACTCCGCCTTTTCAAGGCATCTCCTATCCTGTATGGTCCTTTTGGTATTCGCAGGCTTGGCACGCCTGCTTTGGTAGATGTGATAAATGTACGGAGGATGATGCCTACAGAGAATTTTTGTGAGACCTATTTTCAGGATGCGCATAAATTTTCCGGTATCGAGCTTGAAAAACTGGAGAAAAAGAGACGGCACGGCTGTCACGCGTGTCCGATACGGTGTAAGAAGATTATAAAGGGTGAACTGTTGCAGAAGGAGGAAGTGCCGGCCCCGGAATATGAAACAGTCAGCCATTTTGGGGCTCTGAATCGAAACAACGATCTGCTTAGTATAGTTCGATCGAACGACCTCTGTAACCGATTAGGCATGGACACAATATCGACCGCATCAACTTTAGCCTGCTTTGCTGAAATCAACGGTCTGGATTTGAGCCGGGAGGCGATCTGCACCATGATCCGGAAGATTGTCCATCAAAACGGAGAGGGGGAAATGCTTGCTTTTGGAGCTGAGCGTTATGCGGAATCGCAGGGAAGGGCGGAGGCGGCAATGACCGTGAAAGGCTTAGAACTCCCTGCGTACGATCCCAGGGGGTCTTATGGTATGGCACTTGCCTATGGCACTTCAGGAAGAGGAGGGTGTCATCTGAGGGCATACCCTATCGGGAGCGAGGTCCTGCGCAAACCTGTTCCTACCGATCGGTTTACATTCGCCGGAAAGGCTCGTCTTATCAAGATCTCAGAAGATATAAACGCTGCCGCGGATTCCCTTGTGGCATGTAAGTTCGGTCTTTTAGGGGCAAGCCTTGAGGAATATGCTTCGGCCCTTTCAGGGGTTACAGGCATCGAGATATCGCATCAGGATCTTCTTCGCATTGGGGAACGTATCTATCTTGCGGAGCGTTATTTGAACTCCCTGAACGGGTTTTCACGAAAAGATGATTATCTGCCGGAGCGTTTTTACAAGGAAGAGGGAAGCAGTGGGGCCGATATCAATGTCCCGCCTATCTCCAGAAATGTGTATGATGATGCCTTAGACCGGTATTATCGTGTACGGGGTTGTGACAGTAATGGTATTCCCCTTGGGAGCAAACTGAAAGAGCTTGACATTTCAGTTACCTAATACTTCCCGTATCTTTTTGCTCAATTCAGTGGTCGTGAACGGTTTGTGGATGAAGCCGTTTACACCGGCGCCTAAAATTTCCCGAACAACGGTATCCTGACTGAACCCACTGGCCAAAATGGCCTTGATGTCAGGATTTATCTTTTTTAGTGACAGATAGGTTTCTTTCCCACCCATTTTCGGCATTATCATGTCGATAATTACAAGGTCTATATCATTACAGCGGCCTCGATATAATTTTAAGGCGTCTTCTCCATTGTCGGCTAATAGGACGGTATAGCCTATACCTTCTAATACTTCTTGAAGCATGGTGCGGATAATTTCCTCATCATCTACGACCAATATGGTCTCCTGTCCCGTGGCTACACTTTCTGTTTGAGTTTTTGCTTCCTCTTCTACCAATTCTTTCATGGGCGGGGGGAAATATATATTGAAGATACTACCCTTGTCGGGTTCACTATAAACATTAATGTAACCGCCGTGGTTTTTAACAATACCGTAAACCATTGACATCCCCAGCCCCGTCCCCTTATCTTTCTCTTTTGTGGTAAAGAACGGTTCAAATATTTTTGAGAGTGTCTCTTTGTCCATCCCCTGTCCGGTATCGGAAATAGTTATGTGTATATAATTTCCTGGGTTAGCCCCTGGATGAGTAGCGCTGAATGTTTTGTCCAAATGGACCAATTCTGTTTTGATTTGCAGTTTCCCGCCATTGGGCATGGCATCTGCCGCATTGACGCATATATTCATAATGGTCTGCTCGATCTGTGTCGGATCACCTTCAATACGGGGGATATTGTCTCCCATCGAACAGCTTGTCTCTATATTTTTATTGGTAGTCCTTTCAAGGATATTCAGCACATTACGTATACTGTCATTGATATTCACCGGCGCTATTTCATATTTCCCTTTTCTTGAGAAGGCCAGTAATTGGTTGGTCAGGTTTGCAGCGCGTTCTCCGGCCTTTTCAATAAGTTCTACATACCTGTAGATACGGTCTGTCGGATAAAGGTGCGTTTTCATAATAGACAGGTATCCGAGCATTCCGCCAAGGAGGTTGTTAAAATCGTGCGCAATGCCTCCTGCCATGGTACCGATAGATTCCATCTTTTGTGCTTGTCGGATCTGCGCTTCAAGGTTCTGTCTCTCGGTAATGTCCCTAAAATCTTCTACTATTCCGATTATTGATCCATCCGGTCCTTTAAAAGGCATGGCTGATACAATACAGGGCACTTCCTTGCCGTTGGGACGTATCTTGATACATTCATCTTCGACTCTTTCATTTCCGGCTAAGATTTTTTCCAATGAACAATCCGGTGTATGGCACCGATTCCCTTTAAAAATGTCGTAGCATTTTTTGCCTATAAGATTTTCTCTGGGGAGTCCTATCATAGCGGCAAAGGTATCGTTAGTGCGTATGATATTGAAATCTTTATCAACAACGCGCATTCCGTCCGCGGCTGTATGGAATATTTGATCCACTTCGGCCTTAGCCGCACGCAAGGCCTCTTCCGCCCGCTTGCGTTCGGTTATGTCCACATTGACTTCAGCAAATACCGTTTCATTATTTTCCCCTTTATAGGGGACTGTTATAACCTGCATGTATTTTTTTTCTTTAGGTAGGTATTTTTCAGTAACGGTGGGGAGTCCGCTTTTAAGCGATTTGGTAATGCCACATCCCTGACAGGGAGCGTCTTGTCCCATGAAATATTCATAACACTTGCGTTCTGTTGGATCTCCGTAGATCTTTTTCCAGGAATCATTTATATATAGGATATTGTATTCACTGTCTATAATGTCCAGGCCGGTACCGGTCTTGTTGAGAATCATCTCGAGAAGGCGTTGGGTTTGCCGCAACTCAGTTGTCTTGTCCTCGACCTTTTTTTCTAATGTTTGGTAAGAATCCCGCAGTTTGTCGGCCATTCTGTTAAATTCTTTGGCCAGATCTTCGATTTCATCTCCGGTCTTTATATTAAGCCTGTGGTCGAGATGCCCGCTCCCGACGATCTCCGCGCCCTCATGCAGCAGGTGTATGGGATTCACAATCCGATTTGCCAATTTGATACTGACAAAAACAATAACGGCGGCAGCGCCCAGTGTGGCAAAAACCAGTATGATTATAAGGCGATAAAGGACCGAGAATGCCTCACCCCTTCCTTCGTGTACAAGAACATACCATTTTTTCCCTCCAAAACTATCAGGCCCCATCTGACCGATTATACTCAGGGGAGCGGAGGCGCTGATCACGTTTTCCCCGCAATGTTCGCACAAGCCTATGTACCATGAAGGTTTTTTCTTAAGCATCTTTACGGCGGATTTGTCAGGAAGCTTCCCGCTGGCAAAGGCATACTCCGTGTTGTCTTTTTTCCCTTCTACTAATATATTGCCGCTGCTGTCTACCAAATGGGCGTGACCGGTTTTGCCGATTGCAAGGTCCAGGATCGTTTTAAAGACCTCTTTTGCGTTCAATACAATTTTTATTACGCCAATAGCGTGTTGATTCAATTCATCCATGACGGGTATGGAAATATCGAGGGCATAAAGGTTAGAGCTTTCGTCAAAGTGAATATTGCCGACATACGTTGCTCCTTGTCCCCCATTAAATGCCTTATTCCACCATGGTTCATCTCCCTGAAAATAGTCAGATGTTTTCCCTGTAGCGGCAATCAGCGCTCCATGACTGTCTGCCGCTATAATCTCTGCGTATTTTTTCGGGTTGGTTGACTGATAAATTTTAAGTCTTTGGGCGACCTCGTTTTTAAGGTGTCGCCCAATCAAGGCATCATCTTCTGTGGCTGCCACCCAGATGGGATCAGTCTGTTTCAATTCTTGTATGATTTGCGCGTCATTCTTGCCCGAATATCGGGCATTCGCCTTTTTGGTTTCTTCTCTAATTGTGATTCTTGTAGTTCCGATCCGCCTGGCCTCTTCGATTTCCAGTTCAAGTATAGCGTCGAACTTATCGCGCATTTGGAGTGTAATGCTCTGAAAATTCTCTCCAACGGAAGTAATCAGGGTATTTGCAAAGTATGGGATACCGGTTGAAGCGGCAATGATAATAGGAATAAGGCCTACCAGAAGGAAGACCAGAATGAGCTTTCCGCGTATACCAAGGTTGGACAGTCTATTGTAAAATGGTTTTTTCATATAAGGAGGCTTACAAAAAAAGTTCAACGGTCAGAGTGAAAACGATCCTATATTATCTTAATAAATATTTATACACAAAAATTACAAAATGCAAACTAATCGTTATTCCGCGAATACCTCTGCTTCGTATACTTCGACCTTTGTTTTAGGGTCCTTCCAGCAGGTTCCGCTCATCCAGCCTTTAAGGCAGAGATGTTCGAGGAATTCTTCTTTATCGGGGAGTTGTTCCCAGACCTGGGGGAGAAAGGTGGAGCTGCGGCCCCCTTGAGAAAGGATCACGCCATGTACATTTGGCTTAAGTTGGCGTTTCAGGTCTTCACCGTCAGTAAAAGAAATCGTCTCTGGTACAGTAAGGACGCTGATTTCTAAATGAACCTTATCAAGTTCATTTAGAGTCAGGGGGGGGAATCGAGGGTCTCTGAATGCGGCATTCAAGGCATTTTTATGGATGGATTCATATAGGGGATCTACGGGGAGTAAAGTGCCGATACATCCTCGTAGGCTTTCCCCGATATGGAGCGTGACGAAACAGCCCCTTTGTTCTTGTAACGCCTCAGGAACTTCATCCGGGTTTATAGTGAATTGCTCTCCTTTGAGTCTTGCTGCAATCACTGAGCGAGCAAGTTTCAGCAAAAATTTCCTTTCCGCTGAGGGCAGATTTTGATTAACAGTCATGTTAAGACCTCCTGTAAATGCTATGCCGGCATATCCTACCACACGATTTTTAAGACCTCCCGTGTCTCCGGAATTTTTGTAATCTATCATAACACCGTTCCATCCCTTTGCCCGGGCAATGTGCATCAAAGTAAGCACAGGCAGCTTGCCACATGCCTCACACTTGCGCATCGCGTCAAAATCAAGCGATGATATCGCCTTGGTACATATACTATCCATGGATACCGCTTTCTTGTAAGGATAGTAGTGTGATAGATCAGTACTTGCAACCACAAGGGTGTTTTTATTAATATACGGAAGAAGCGTGTCGGCGAGCGATTGAGGATCGACATCGCCGACCACCAATGGGATTAAATCGAATCTTTCAAGGACCTCCTGGAGGAACGGAAGCTGCACCTCAAGGGAGTGCTCGGCAGTGTGCGCACGTGCCAGAGAGGTGATTCCAGGCTGTTTGCGCAGCTCGGTGACCGCTTTTGCCAGAGGGACATCACCCAGCGGTGTTCTATAGGCCGACACATCCGGTATGGAAGCCCCTTGAAACGCTATGCGGTGGCTGGGTGCAATGATTATAACGGTGCTGAGGGCGGGGTTGATCTGTTTGTATCCCGCGGCAGCCACTATCCCGGAATAGATGTACCCTGCATGGGGTGCAACCAGGCCGTGAATCTTCCCCTTTACACGTACACCGCCGGCCTGTCTGAGATAGGTTTGAACCATGGTTCTAAGTTCTTTTTCATCAGAAGGGTAGAAACTGCCGGCAACTGCTGGAAGGCGTACGGGCTTTGTTTCGTTCGCTTCCGCGTACGAAAAATTTAGGAATTTAGGGATTGAGGGATTGAGGGATTTAGGAATTGAGGGATTTAGGAATTGAGGAATTTGGGGATTTGGGGATTTGGGGATTGAAGAATCGAGGAAATAAAACAGCAAAAAAGAAAACAAGAAAACGAGAGAGATAGATATTTTTCTTTTCTTTGTTGCTGAACTTTTTATGTTCATGTTACTTCCCTTCTATAGTAGCAATTTTAAATTGTAGATTTAGAAGTTCAGGAATTAATCCCCCAATCCCTAAATTCCTCAATCCCTCAATTCCCCAATTCTTTAATCCCATCTTCCCGCAATTTTTGTTTTACAGAATTTACATTTCCCGTCAACAATATCCATCGACAATATCGTGTACCCGATTCTTTTTATGAGCTTCTTTTTACAGTTAGGACAGATGGTATCTTCTCCCATGCCGGGCACATTGCCAATGTAAACGTGGTGAAGCCCAGCCTTTATCGCTGTCTCCCTGGCTTTTTCAAGTGTTGCTATCGGCGTTGGAACGAGGTGCACCAGCTTGTACAGGGGATGGAACCTTGAGAAGTGGAGGGGATAGTCAGGCCCAAGATTTTTAAGGATCCAGTTGCACATCTTTTGGATCATTTCCATATTATCATTGTAAGTAGGGACTACCAGATTGGTGATCTCCAGCCATATTCCTCGCTTATGAAGGAGTTTCAAGGTGTCAAGTACCGGTTGCAGGTGCCCGCCGTTAAGGTCCATGTATATTTCATCTGAAAAACTTTTCAGGTCCACATTGGCGGCATCTATTACGTCACAGAGATGGTTTAAGGCCTCTTGGGTCATATAACCGTTTGTGACCCAAATATTTTTTACCCCTTTTTCTTTTGCCAGGCGAGAGGTGTCTACCATGTATTCATAGAAGGTGGTTGCCTCGGAATAGGTGTAAGCGATGCTCTTGCACTTATATTTGAGTGCCATTTCAATCGCCTCGGCAGGGGTAAGATCAACATTCCGCGTTTTGTCCGGACTAGTTTGGGATATTTGCCAGTTCTGGCAGTTTAAACAGCGAAAGTTACATCCGGCCACAGCAATGGAAAATGCCTTGGTACCCGGCAAAAAGTGGAAGAGAGGTTTTTTTTCTACAGGATCGACATGTACCGCACACGGATTCCCGTACGATATAGAATAGAGCTTACCATCGATATTGACTTTTACCCTGCATCTGCCCCGATTCCCAGGACGTATAACACATCGATTCGGGCAAGTACCGCATTGGACCAGGCTCTTTTCCAATTTCCGGTAAAAATACGCCTCCTTGATATAAGGATCAGAGGGCGAAAATGGACTGTCCGCAAAAGCGAACTCCAGCGGGCAAAGCGCGATCCCGCATACGGACATAAGAGCAGTTTTTATAAAGTGCCTACGGTTTTCGTTCATGGTATTTTGTTTTGGAGTATTGGAGTGCTGGAGTATTGGAGTATTGGTTATTCTTTTTTCCATTACTCCACCACTCCATTACTCCAATGCATTCAAACCTTGTTATCTGCGTAATTCGCGGATTGATTAAGCTTTCTTCCAACATAATACCAGACTAAGTGTTTTGAGGGCAAGGATGGATATGATAACCCCTTGAACTCCTCCCCATGGTAAGATCACCAGCCCGATCAAAAGAGAGCCGCAGCCGGCTCCCACAAAATCCGCAAGATAGAGTCCTCCCGTGATTTCAGCTCCGGTACCTCGAGATTTGCCGGCCGCGGCAACGAATTGGCACCCCGCAGCCATTGCCGCAATAAAAAGGATCAAAGGGATCAGCACATATTCCGTGAGAATTATGGAAGCCGATTCTTTTAGATGGATTCCAATATGTGCGGCAATATAGGCTGATATGGCCAGGAAAATCCATACAATATCACATGCAAACAACTGCTTTTGGGATGGATATTTCCATTTTGCCGACAAGAAGGCCCCCAAAGGCGCACCTATCATAAACAACGTTACAAATGCACATATTCCGAGGTATAAGTAACCGTAAATAATCTGAAAAAGGATAATAAGAAAGAGTTCCATGCCCATGGCTGCATATCCTGTAGAAAGGATAACATATTTAAGAACATCTCTACTGGAGAGCAAAATGGCACCGCCAATTGCAATAATAAAGAGAGTAACCAATAGGATCTTCCGGCTCCCCGTTTTTTCCGTCCAAAGATTTAAAAGGTGACCGAATGCAAACGGCGAAAGATCGTGATTTGCCATTTTTGTTCCTTGTGACAGGAGCTCTTTGAGTTGACTAAGACGCAATGGATCCGTCATGATAGGAAGTTCATAGTGCGTCAGTCTTTTTGTGGTTATCCCGCGTGCAAAAAGGACCTGCCCGATATCCGCGCGTAAAGGGCCGTCCGATGCTAAATAATAGTGGGTATCTCCCGGGAATACCAGTACCTTGCTGAATACCTTTTTTAATGCCGCATAGACCGAACGATTTAACAATAGCGCTTGTTCGCTCATATAATTGGCAGATCCTGAAAGCGTGAAGCAGATCACCCCTCCCGGCTTAAGGATTTTTCGTGTCTCCTGGAAGAATTCTTCTGTATAGAACCGATTGAGGTGAATATTTTCAGGATCCGGAAGATCGAGGATGATAGCGTTGTATCGTTTGCTTGTCTTTTTGATGAAAAGGCGGCCGTCTCCTATGTGGGTATGAACTATCGGGTTATTTAATCCGTGATCACGAATCATGGGGGCTAATTTTAAGATGGCGGGATCGAGTTCCACATAGTCTATATGTGATGGATGGTGTTTGGATAGCTCTTTGATCGTTCCAAAAATTCCTCCTGAGATTAGGAGGACGGTGTCAGGTTTTTCGATCTGGGAGAGGGGAAGGTGTGCCAACGCCTCGGTCTCCGGGTTGTCAGTAGAAAAAAGGGGGACAGCGTCCTGCAACACATTCAACTGTTCCTCACTTTTTGTGATACCCAACTGGGCATAGCGTGTGTTTTTCAGCGTTAACAATTGTTGTCCGGGAAAATGCCACGACTGCGTGACCGTATCGATCGGAAGGCTACAAAAGAGCCCGACTGCCAGAATGGTCACAACGGGTATTGCGGCAGATGAAGAGGCTATAATTAAACCCGCCAGGAGATTAATCAAACCCAGTATAATAAGAGTGGACCAGTGTGAAAAGAGATAGACCAAAACAAGGCTGAATAAAAGTCCACCCGCGATATCCCCTATAGCATCGGCAATGTAAACCTTTCGAGGAGTATCTTTTTCTTTTAGAAGACAACCGGCCACCGGAAGCATCCCGCCGGACACAATACAATAGGGGAGGAGGATCAGCGAACTTGCGCCCAGTACCGACCCTAATCCCAAAAGTTCACCCTGCAGGCGAAAAAGGGGGATTGCTCGGATAGCGGCAACCTGCATAAAGGGAAGCACGGCAATGAGAATGTGACCAATAAAGAGCGCCTTTTCGGTCTTTGAGATCTTTGCGCACACCGTTCCGAGTTTGCTTCCCGCACCGGTCAAGAGAAGCCACAGCCCCAAGGTTACCCCCATGACAATTTCGTTCCCTCCAAAGGTGGACATCATTTCACGGATTATGACAAGCTGAGTAGATATAGAGGAGATGCCGAGTGCCAAAAGCGAGATTATGAATTTTCGCTTATTCACAGATTGGTTTGGTTGGTGTTAATCGTTTTTGTGGAAATGCAAAAAGTAGATGGGGTATCAATACTACATTTTATACTTGCCAAAGTCGTCTGAAGCGAGGTTTTCCAGAACTTCCGTCCATTTTTTCCCCTCTTCGGTTTTAACCAATTCTTTAGGACTTTTTGTTAGGCTTTTTGAATTTTGAATTACTTGATCATGCACATAAATTGGAGATCCCATTCTCAGAGCCAGGGCAATAGCATCGCTTGGTCGCGCGTCAATAGCAAATTCTTTATTATTCCCCTGGAAATATATCGTGGCATAGAATGTGTTGTCCTTAAGATCGCATACTTCGATTTTGGACATTGTAACATTCAGATTCTCCATGACCGTTTTGAATAGATCGTGGGTCATGGGCCGGGAAAACCGTACACTTTCGAGTTCTGTGGCAATAGCGGTTGCTTCCAACAAACCGATCCATATCGGAAGGCTAAGCTTACCATCCGAGGATTTTAGAATCATAATCGGGGCATTCGATACAGGATCGATCGTTAGACCTGAAACCTTCATTTCATGTATCATTGGAGTTCCCTTTGCCCTCCTTTAATGGTTTAATTTTTTATTGTATTAACCTGATCAATCTTGCCGACACTCCCCATAAGACAGTGTTTGTAGGCCTTTTCCACTTTTACCGATACCACTTGTCCGACCAAGGAGTTCATGGCATCGATATTTACAATTTTATTGCACAAAGTCCTTCCTGTCAACCGGCTATTTGTGTTCTTGCTAAAACCTTCTACCAAAACCTCCTGCGTGGTGCCTA
Organism: Pseudomonadota bacterium; assembly: GCA_043818915.1. GTDB lineage: Bacteria > Desulfobacterota > Desulfobacteria > Desulfobacterales. The sequence goes on from JBDRFJ010000166.1 coordinate 126,230, forward strand.
CCAATGCCTTGTTTTTCTTGTGTGTTATTCTCTCCTGAAGTCTTTGGAGGTGTTCAAGACGTTTTTGTTTTATTTCTTCCGGAACTTTCTTCCGGAACTTGGCCGAGGGCGCATTGGGACGATCTGAATACTTGAAAGAAAAAATATTCTCATAATCCATCTCTTGTACAAGGGCGAGGGTCGCTTCAAAGTCTTCCTCTGTTTCTCCGGGGAAGCCTACTATGATGTCGGATGTAATCGCTATGTGAGGAACGGTTATTTTCAGTTTTGAGACTTTTCCCATATAATTTTTTACTGTATATACCCGGTTCATGCGTTTTAAAATCCTATCAGAACCGGACTGTACCGGAAGATGGATATGAGGGCAAATGTTCGGAAGTGACGCTATAGCCTCTATAAGATCGTCAGACAGATCCTTTGGATGAGACGTGGTGAACCGTATCCGTTCCAGTCCATCAATGTTATTTACTTTTCTGAGAAGTTCCGGAAAATTACAGGAGATGCCCTCCTTCTGCCCATAACTGTTTACATTTTGTCCCAATAAGGTTACTTCACGTACCCCGTTTCGTACCAGAGATCGTATCTCCCGGATGATTGTGTTGTGGGGACGACTCATTTCCCTCCCCCTTACATAAGGCACCACGCAATACGTGCAGAAATTATCGCACCCCCTCATGATGGTGACAAACGCGGTGGTTCGCCGAGTGCCTACGCCTGCAAGATCGGGTTCGTCCAGGGTGTCGGAAAATGTTGTATCGCAGACGCGCTCTCTTTGGATCTTAACTTTTGAAATTAGTCCTGGGAGCCGGAAAAGGGCATGGGTGCCAAATACCATATCAACATGTGGCATTCTTTTGAGTATACGCTTACCTTCTTGTTGTGCCACGCATCCTGCTACCCCTATGATTAGATTCGGGTTTTCTTGCTTCATCCGGCGTAAGCGGCCCAAAAAACTAAATACCTTCTGTTCAGCCTTTGCCCGAATAGCGCACGTGTTCAGCAGGATTAGATCAGCCTGCTCTATATCCTCTGTAGGTATATAATTCAGAGGCGCCAGTATCCGCGCCATACGCTCCGAATCATAGTGATTCATCTGGCAGCCGATAGTCTTGATGTAAAGATAATGTTGTTTCATAATTTTCTTTCAGAAAAATAGAAGTCAGAGATCAGAAAATAGAAAACAGAAAATAGAAGTCCGTCATCTGACCTCTATTCTCTGATCTCTGTCCTCTGACTTCTGACCTCTGCCCTACCTGAACGTGATCGATTTTATATCAACCATCTCAATCTTAATAGAGCCATACGAAAGTGTCCCATAGCATGGTTGGTCTTTTTCAACCGTTAACGTTACAGATGTTTTATCCTTCAGCTTTATATCTGCTGTCAATATTTCATCTTTCAGAAAAAAATACACAGACGCGATCTTATCAAAGGGGATAGATATGCGGGCATTCCCCCTCTCGCCTGATATAAAGAGTTCTCCGTCACAACTGAATTTTTCAAGATCCAGAGTGACATCAGACCTATCAACCATAGCGACGGCATAGTTTATTTCAGGTTCAGGTACTGTTACGGGCGAAGAACCATCCGTTATACCCATCCCCATTAGAAACAGAGAAAAGAAGACAGTAGAGATAAGATACGCTGTTTTTTTCATAACCGTTCCTTTTTGATCATAATTTCTTTACTTAAATCTTCCAATATCATTTCTACATCATCTTCACATCCGGGTGCAATGTAAACAATCACTATCCCTTGCTCAGGATCGAGCGTCCTTATTAGAGCCATACCATCGTAGCCTTCCAGGATAAACCTGAGAAAGTATATTTGACGTCGATCAATTCGATAGGTCTTTTGTGTAGTTTCTGAAATATCCATATTTTATTAGTACCATCATACCCGTCCTTTTTTCAACAAAAAAACTGTGTTGTGCTGGTGTGAAGCGTGTGGTAGGTTTTTAATGACGGATGACGGATGACGGATGACGGATGACGGATGACGGATGACGGATGACGGATGACGGATGACGGATGACGGATGACGGATGACGGATGACGGATGATTGAGCAGGTTGAAAAGTTTGAGAACAAGTTGATCGATCAACGCCTGGCTGAAGATCGAGGGATGATCGCCGTCTGCGGTTACGATGATACAATTATTAAGAACGGTGAGTTTGGTGGAGGGGCACTGAAATCTATTTTTGACTCGATCAATATTCTTGGCCTGGTCTATTTCATGCCGCACCCTCTGTACCGGGGAATAATAGAACACATGGCCAAATCGGTTTTCGTCCTTTCACCTCAAGATTGTGAAACGCGCACATTTCTCCATGACATCCCGGTGATAGAGAATTTTGAACCGGATTTGATCGCGAAAGCCCTTTCTCAACGCAAGGGGGCCGTATTTCGCAGTGGGGCTGTTATAGCCCAAGGGACCGTGACCATTGAACAGGCCTTTATTGCCGCAAGCTCTGTTGTTCATGCTTTGTTTATCAACTATTTCATTGAATACCGGCGTAAGATGCGCTCGGGGCGTCTTTCTCCATCCGACCAGCGTCATTTCCAGCACGTATTGGAAGGCCTCTTCCCTCTGCCCGGGGGAAATGTTCCATTAGGGTTCGGCCCGTTTGGCACTGAGTCTGTCATTTTGAAGGAAATGGTCCGTGCAGGGAAGGCTATAGTAGATGCCGGATTGGTTGATTCCTTCTTTGGCAATGTCAGCTATACGGCGCAAGGAATTTGCTATATCAGTGAGACGGGAAGCAGCCTGGACGAACTGGAAGGCGCTATCGTCCCAGTGCCGATAAACGGATCTTCCAGCGTGGGGCTTACCGCATCCTCTGAATTGGACGCTCATATGAGAGTCGTAGAAAAGACCGGCTGTAGTTCCATCCTGCACGGTCATCCGAAATTTTCCGTGATTGCCTCTATGATGTGTGAAGAAGACGGAACTTGTCAGTATGATTGTTACAAGAATTGTCCTAAGTTAAGAGACCTTGAAGGTGTCCCGATCGTCTCCGGAGAAATCGGGGCAGGTGGGCTGGCAGAAACGCTACCTGCTCGTATCGAAAAGGACAGTGGCGCTATAGTTTATGGACACGGCGTATTTACAACAGGTACGAACGACTTCAGGAAGCCGTTTGATAAAATGATAGAGATAGAGCGAACGGCCCGGGAATTTGTTCTGAGGCAGTGTAAGGATTGAGGGATTGAGGAATTGAGGGATTGAGGGATTTAGGAATATACAAGGGGTTAATGACAAGAGGGGGCATTAGAATGTAGCCTCCTTTCTGCGCAGCTGACCGCAGGCAGCGGAGATATCAGTCCCCTTGCTATAACGAATCATGGTCGTGTAGTGGTTGTCGATCAAGATTTTTTGAAATGCGAGGATTGCTGCTTCAGCCGGCCGTTTAAAATCGCCTTCTTCAAAGGTATTAAAAGGGATCAGGTTGATCTTTGCTCTAAGCGGCCGTAAAAGTTTGGCAAGACGCCGCGCGTCTTCCGGAGAATCATTGACCCCGGACATGAGAATATACTCGAAGGTAATCCTTTTGCGGGGCGGAAGCGGGAAATTCTTACAGGCGTTAACAAGGGTTTCAAGGGGGTATTTTCGGTTGATCGGCATAAGAAAGTTTCTTTTTTCGTTATCCGCCGCATTAAGGGATAGCGCAAGATTAACGGTAATGTCCCGTCCTAATTGCTCGATTCCGGGGACTAATCCTGCTGTAGAAAGTGTTACTTTCCTGTTTGAAAATTGCAGCCCGTTGTTTGACGTAAAGACTCGAAGTGCGGCGATGACGTTGTCATAATTGGCAAGGGGCTCTCCCATCCCCATCAGGACTATATTGGTAAGCTTCATATCTGATTTAAGCTCTTTCTGAATCTCCCATACCTGATTAATGATTTCGGCTGAGGTAAGATTCCTGACAAATCCACCTCTGCCCGTAAGACAGAAACGGCACCTCTGCGCGCATCCTATCTGGCTGGAGATACACAGCGTCCAATGGGTCTTTTCTGGGATAAGCACGCTTTCGATAAAATTTCCATCCTCAAGTTTAAAGAGATACTTGCGGGAACCGTCATTAGATTGTTCGATACGGGCTGTTTCAAGACGGCCAATGGTAAAGTGCCCTGAAAGTAATCTTCGCAAAGGCTTTGGCAGGTCGGTCATATGATCAAAGGACGTGGCATAGCGGAGATAGACCCATCGCAGGATCTGACCCGCCCTGTATGGTTCAATCCCTTTGTGGTTCAACCAGTCTGTCAGTGCCGCCTCGGAGAATGATTTTATGTCTGTTTTAGGTTCCATTGATATGCGGCTTATTTTAGTGTATGAAGGAGAAAATAGCAAGAAACATGTAGCCTTGGGAAAGGCTTAACCGTGAGATCCAAAAATAAGGGGGAATAAATCCGAATATCGAATATCGAAATCCGAAACAAATTCAAATTACCAAAGCACAAAATCCTAAACAGAGGAATGTGATTAACGGGAACAGAACCAGGACACGAAGATGGGAATTTAATGAATGATTTTGCTATCACCTTTTCCTATAACGTATGGGGGAATCGAGGCCTTAACGTTTTGAACATTTGATATTTGAATTTTCGGATTTGTTTCGAATTTCGATATTCGAATTTCGAATTTGTTGAGGCTTCGTGCAATATTTAAAAACCAAATCTGAAACTTTATAGTATGCCTCTTATTACTGTTATTATTCCTACATACAACCGCGCCCCTTACTTGAAAGAGGCGATTGATTCGGTCTTGTCACAGGACTTTCGTGACTTTGAATTAATTGTGGTCGACGACGGTTCAACTGATGGAACGCCGAATCTGCTTGAGTCTTATAGTGGATCCCTTTGTTCCGTTTACCAGGAGCGCCGAGGAGTAAGCGCCGCCCGGAACACCGGGATCTCTCACGCTAAAGGCACATATGTGGCCTTTCTTGATTCCGACGATCTATGGCTTCTGAACAAGCTTTCCATTCAGGTCGATTTTTTTCATAGAAATGCTGACGCTTTTATCTGTCAGACAGAGGAGATCTGGATAAGAAATGGTGCCCGGGTTAATTCGAAAAAGCGGCACAAGAAGTATTCCGGCGATATCTTTGAAAAAGCGCTTCCCTTGTGTATAGTGAGTCCTTCCGCGGTCATGATGAAAAAGGACCTCTTTGATCGTGTTGGCTTTTTTGATGAGTCTCTGCCTGTGTGCGAAGATTATGACCTATGGCTGAGGATTTCTGCCATTTATCCCATTCACCTTATTGAAACACCGTGTATAATCAAGCGGGGAGGGCATGGTGATCAGCTTTCCCGGTCACTTGCAGGGATCGACCGGTTCCGCATTAAGGCTTTGCAAAAGATATTAAAAAGCGGCTTACTCACTGAAAAGCAATACAGAGCGGCTTTCAAAGCCCTTGAAGAGAAATGCCAGATCTATGGGACAGGCTGTATGAAGCGTGGACGGATCGAAGAGGGGGAACGTTATCTGGAGTTACCGGAACAATTTCAGCAGCATTGAGATAAAATCCGAAATTCGAATATCGAAATCCGAAACAAATACGAAATCCAAATATCGAATGTTCAAAACGCCCATACCACACAATCTTCATCAATTCTTCCATTTCAGCCAACAGCCTTACCACGAAGCTGCTATATAATAGAAAGTTTTGTGTCGTAGTTTAATCCCCGTTAATTACACTCCTTTGTTTTGAATTTCGGATTTTAGTCATTTGAATTTGTTTCGGATTTCGATATTCGAATTTCGGATTTACCCTCCTTGGGAGGCGCTCTGTGTTCCACCCTCATTACTTTTCTTTCTTTATCAACCACTTGACCGCATCCAGTAAGTCGTCAGCCACATAATCAACTCTAACCCCTTCTTCTTTCAGCCTTTTTTCCGTTGTTTTTCCCTTCCCTGTTTGTACAAGTATGGCCATGCCGCATCCGGCTTCCCCAGCTACAACCATATCTTTCATGCTGTCGCCGATCATGGCGATAGTTGAAAGGTCGAGATCGTAATCTTTTTGGGCCTGAAGAATAAGGCCGGGTTTTGGTTTGCGGCAATTACATCCATTGTCCGGCGTATGGGGGCAATAGTATATATTTTCGATTTTTCCACCGTAGGAAGTGATAGCATCGGTCATTTTGCCATGGATATATGCAAGGCCGTCCCTTGTGACCATCCCACGGTTGATAACTGATTGGTTGGTAATTAAAATCGGGGTAAAGCCGTTTTCCGACAGCTTTTTGATTGCCTCGAGACTTCCTGGAATAAACTCAAATTCTTCCCATGATTTTATATAGTCTGTCCGATCTTTACTAATAACGCCATCTCTGTCTAAAAAAACCACCCTCATATTTTTTTGTATCCTTTCTTTAATAAATACTTGACATTATATCCGAGTTGGGGCACATTTGTAATGTCTTTGATCGAAACCAGCAACTATTAAGGAGAATATTATGGCGCTCACCAAAGAAAAAATTATCAATGAAGTTTACAAGACAATGAATTTCAAAAAGAGCGAAGCTCGAGATGTCGTGGAAAAGCTTCTGGAAATTATGAAACAGACACTGCAAAAAGGCGAAGATCTCCTTGTCAGCGGATTCGGAAAATTCGTAGTAAAAGAGAAAAGAGCGCGCAGGGGCCGCAATCCCCAGACGCGTGAAGCCTTGCAATTGCGCGCCCGAAAAGTAGTGGTCTTTAAGACCTCCGGGATATTGAGAAAGAAGATTAATTCTTCTTAGTGTTCATCCAGAAGTGACAGGTTTTCTCCCAAGACAAGGCCGCCCTGGAGGAATAGCGTTGCATTCCACAGGGCAGGCACAAAGGTCTCTACCAGAGGGGTAGTCCCGCCAAGGCGGGACGGAGAACGCGGTATCAGGACAAAAGATGACATTTCTGGTTAGGGCGACACAACAATAGCCTCAGTATAACCGTTTTGCCTTAGTGCCTGCTCAATCTCCTTTGCTTTTTCAAGTGTTGTACATCGTGCGACACGTACCCGGTAGAAAGTAGCAGCGTCTGTCTTGTAAACTGTAATATGCGCATTGTTATAATCTGCCGCAAGCCTTTTGAGCAAGGCTGAGGCATTTGTTTTTTCTTTGAATGCCCCTACCTGGATGGTGAATTCTCCTATATAATAGTTGTCAGGGACATAGACCTGTTTAATCTTTCCGTCAACTACAGTCTCTTTTAACCTGCCGAGGGCTTTTAAGTCTACAGGGACAGTGCCGCTTTCCACAATATTAATTGCCTGTGCTCCACGGTAAGACAGATCGACAATTCTCCCTTTAACAAAAGGTCCCCGGTCATTTATCTTGACAACTACAGCCTGCTTGTTATGGAGATTTGTGACCCGGACATATGTCCCAAGAGGAAGGGTCTTGTGGGCCGCCGTCAATGCATGCATGTCATAGATTTCACCACTGGAGGTCTTTTTGCCGTGAAAATCTTCACCGTACCATGAAGCAATCCCCTGTTCTTTATATCCCCTATGCACCTGTTCTACGGGGTGATACCACTTCTTTCCAATCTTATATGGCCGTGTATGTCCGGTGGTCGAGGGGAGACGTTTCTTGGGGACAGAACAGCTTATCAAGAAAAAAAGGAGCAGGAGTAGACTGCAAAGACGCAAAGCTTTAAACATTGGTGACAATTCTTTTGATTCCATCAGGGGATAAATCCGAATATCGAATTTCGAAATCCGAAACAAATCAGAAATTCAAATATCAAATGTTCAAAACATAATTCAAATTCGGATTTCGAATTTTATGTTTCAATTTTCTTGTTTAGGATTTTGTATTTTGATCATTCGGATTTGTTTCGTATTTCGTGTTTCGGATTTCGATATTCTTAACATCTGTTATCAATCAGATCCTTTCTTTACGGCGCTTATGTCATCGCGGTAGCTGTTCACGGCTGCTCAGAGCGGTAGATTATCATGCTTCTTGGGTGGCATCTTGTCCTTTTTTGTATGCAAAACTTCAAGGGCACGAATCAACTTAGGTCGCGTATGTTCGGGTGATATAATTTCGTCGATATATCCCCGCTCGGCAGCTCTATAAGGGCTGGCAAAGGTTTTGCGGTATTCCTCTATCATTTCCTGTTCTTTGGCTTTTGGATCGTCGGATTCCTTTATTTGCTTTTTGAATACAACGTTGACTGCTCCCTCGGGACCCATAACCGCGATTTCCGCCGTGGGATAGACATAATTAATATCACCCCGCAGGTGCTTGCTTGACATAACTATATAGGCCCCCCCATAGGCCTTCCGGGTAATAACGGTTATCTTCGGGACCGTGGCTTCACAATAGGCATAAATCAGCTTGGCTCCATGTTTGATGATGCCGCCGTATTCCTGGGCCGTTCCGGGCAAAAAGCCCGGAACATCACAAAACGTAATCAAAGGGATATTAAAACAATCACAAAAACGAACAAAACGCGCTCCCTTCAAAGAAGCGTTAATATCAAGACAGCCGGCAGAAACTGATGGCTGGTTGGCTACGATTCCCACGGGCATCCCATGCAATCGGGCGAAGCCGACAATGATGTTCGGGGCGTATTGAGCATGAACCTCGAAAAAGTGATTGTGGTCCACTACCGACGTAATAATCGTCTGCATATCATACGGGGCCTTTGAACTGTCCGGTATAATGGCGTTGAGGCCCATATCAATCCTGTACGGATCATCTGTTGGTTCAATCGCAGGAGGGGGTTCCTGGTAGTTTTGGGGGAGAAAACTCAACAGTTCTCGTATCATATCAAGCACATGAGCATCATCTTTACCTGAAAAATGAGCCACTCCGCTGGTGGCATTATGGGTCATTGCACCGCCCAACTTCTCAGGGGTTACCTCTTCGTGGGTAACGCTCTTGATTACCTGTGGGCCGGTGATAAACATGTAGCTTGTGTTTTGCACCATGAAGATAAAGTCGGTCAGGGCAGGGGAGTAGACCGCGCCGCCGGCGCATGGTCCCATAATGGCCGTAATTTGTGGGATGACCCCGGAGGCGAGAACGTTTCGCATAAAGATATCACCGTATCCGGCAAGGCTCGTTACTCCCTCCTGGATTCGCGCCCCTCCGGAATCGTTTAGTCCGATACACGGGGCGCCGGTTTTTCGGGCCATATCCATGATTTTACAAATTTTTTTACTCACCGCGAGGCTTAATGATCCTCCTAACACGGTAAAATCCTGGGCAAAAACATAGACTGGCCGTCCGTCAATCATCCCGTAACCGGTTACGACCCCGTCTCCTGGGAAACGCTTTTTGTCCAATCCAAAATCGGTACTCTGGTGTAAGACGAATTTATCAAATTCCTCAAATGTTCCTTCGTCAAGGAAGTAGTTGATTCGTTCTCGTGCCGTCCACTTCCCCTTGTTATGCTGTACCTCTATCCTGCTCTCGCCGCCACCCAGTTCCGCTTCTGCATTTTTTTCAGCGAGCGCCTGAATCTTTTCATCAGCTGACATTGTAAGACCTCCTAATGTGGGGAATTCAGGAATTGCGAATTGAGGAATTTAGGGATTAAAGGAACTTCCACCAATCCCTTAATTCCTAAATTCCCCAATTCCTGAATTTTTGCTTATCATTCTATTTCTAAAAGTATTTCACCGGTAGCGACACTGTCACCCTTTTTTACCGCAACATTCTTCACAATTCCGCCAACAGGAGTGGGGATCTCATTTTCCATCTTCATGGCCTCCATTTTCACGACCATGGCTCCTTGTTCAACACGGTCTCCAACCTGTACCATGACTTCAAGGATCAGTCCGGGCATTGGCGCGGTAATCGTTCCTTCACCTCCGGTGGACACGACAGGCTTGGCGCCGGGAGGAGGCGTAGCGGGGGCAGGTTTTGAGGGACTTGGTGTTGGTGTTGTATTCATCCCCGGTCTTTGTGCGTAGGGCTTTCGGGCAAAGGACAATGGTGGCATTCGGAGATCCATGCCGCTCACGTCAACCTCATACTTTTTGCCATCCACGACAACTGATGCGTGTGTTCCTCCGAATTGTTCAACTTTTACCTTGTAAGCTTTGCCTTCTATTGTGATTTCGAATTCCTTCATGTGTTAGATATCTCCATTTTTCTGCATCTTTGCCAGATTTTCGAACTTCATATCCACACCAAGAACCCCTACGATCTCGTCATTCTTATTTCTGATAGGACCCGATACCGTGATACACAGCTTGCCCGTGTACTTGGAAGTGTAAAAATCGGTTACAAATATTTTTCCCGTTGCAATGGGTTGTGAAAACCACGGACGGTCTGAAAGGTCTTCCCCAATAACTGCTGTTTTGTATTTTGCCTTGTCGGTCACATGGGTAATGTTGTGCGTGATACGATGACCTTCCTGATCAGTAATGTATATATATTGGATAAACGGGTTGTCCTCCAAAAAATTTTTCAAGATCGGTTCCTGCTGTTTTAGTCTCATTGACCGTACGCCAGGCAACTGAATAAGATCTTCTACAAGATGGGCCGCGAGATCGTATGCCTTGGATTTCAATTCGTCGAACTTCGAGAGGAAGTAATCAGGCAGATACTTGTGCGCCCACTTTATCATTTCATCTTTTGAAATGGAGGTGGTCCGTCCGTCTTCGTATTGGGACATGATCACCTTGTGTATCTTTATGATTCCAGGATGACGTTTGTCTACCTGCTCGCCGGCGGCGAGCTTCAGTTTTGTATTAATCCAGTGTGCTATACCGGCAGTGCCTGATTTGTCTGTTATAATGACCTGTACCGGGCGGTTTAAGATCTTTCGCGTATCAAAGATATTATATATTTCTTCGTTTTTGATCAGGCCATCCGCGTGAATACCCGCACTGGTTGCGTTAAAATCAGATCCTACAAAAGGATAGTTAGGTGGGATCCGATAAGCTAATTCGTTTTCAAAATACTCGGCCATTTCCGTAATAACCGTTGTGTCGACACCATTAGTGTCTCCGGTGAGCGCTATACATTCCATAATGAGAGCTTCAATAGGGGTATTGCCGGTTCGTTCTCCAAAACCGAGCAGAGTCCCATTGATAGCGCCGCATCCGTACAACCATGAAGTCGTGGCGTTTATCACCACTTTGTGAAAGTCGTTGTGACCGTGCCACTCTAATAGATGGCCCGGCACTCCGGCGTCTTCGATAAACGCCCTTACAAGCTTTGGCACACTTCGCGGGAGGGCCGCCCCCGGATATGTGACACCAAAGCCGAGTGTGTCGCACATGCGAATCTTTACGTCTATGCCGGTTTCTTCTCTGAGCTTCATTAGCTCAATAGCAAAGGGTATACAAAATCCGTAAATATCCGCCCGGGTGACATCCTCAAAGTGGCATCTCGGCACAATCCCCATATCAAGGGCCTTTTTCACAATCTTTAAATAAGCTGCCATTGCCTTTTTTCTGGTCAAATTCAACTTGTAAAAGATGTGGTAGTCCGACACTGAGGTGAGTATACCGGTTTCCTTTAGTCCCATTTCCTTAACTAATGCGAGGTCCTTTTCATTGGCCCGGATCCATCCCGTTATTTCCGGATATTTGTACCCTTTTTCAAGACATTTCGTAACCGCTTCTTTATCCTTTTTGCTGTAAAGAAAAAATTCGCTTTGGTGGATAACGCCATTGGGTCCTCCCATGCGATGAAGGAGGTCAAATATATGGGTAATCTGGTCCACTGTATAAGGAGGTCGTGCCTGCTGACCGTCTCTGAATGTGGAATCACTGATAAGAAACTCATTCGCCGGATCAGGCGCAATCATTTTAAAATCAAAATCGATCCGGCTGACGGTATCATACGGGAAAACCCCTCTTTGGAGATTCGGTTCATCTATTTCACAAAGCTGGTGCTTCCAGAACTTAGAGTGTTCATGCACCAGAACACGTCTGTTTTTGTCCCACTTGGCCATAATTTAGTAATACCTCAGTTCTCAATTGATCCCGCCCTTGGCGGGAATCGAAGATTTCTTTCAAAAAAGTAAAAGATAATATTTATCATAACAGTCGAAAAGTTCAAGCCTAAAATGCATACGAGAATTGAGGAATTGAGGGATTGAGGGATTTAGGAATTGAAGGATTTAGGAATTGAAGGATTTAGGAAGTGAGGGATTAATTTATCCAATTTTTCAATTTCTTGTAATTCGCAATTCCCCAATTCCTCAATCCCTCAATAAAAAAAGCTGTCCAAAATACAATTTTGGGCAGCTTTTTTCTCTATTATCTACGCTTCCGCTTTTTTGAGCAGCGCTTTATATTCTTCATTCACACGTTTCTGGATGACTGATACGGTATTTTTGTCCAAGTGACGAAAGCGTCGCTGGGTTTTGAGATACTCCGCGATCGGCTTCGGCTTCTTAATCTCCTTCGATATAATGGTCTTCCCGTCGATTACCTCATAGAGAGGGAACACGTTTGTCTGGACAGCGAGACGGCTGGTCATAATAGCGCTGTCTCCTCTACTTCCCCAACCGGTGGGACAGGGTGAAAAGATATGAACATAGGCCGGTCCCTTAACCATAGATGCCTTTTTCACTTTGTTCATAAGATCGATATGATACGCAACCGTTGCTGTTGCCACATACGGTATATTGTGGGCAGCGGCGATGGCGGGGACATTCTTTTTCCACGTGTATTGGCCAATGCTCAACTCCCCGGGAGGTGACGTGGTGGTCATGGCGCCGTATGGAGTACAGCCGGAGCGTTGGACCCCAGTGTTCATGTACGCTTCATTGTCAAAACAAAGGTATGTAAAGTCATGCCCCCGTTCAAAGGCGCCTGAAAGCGCCTGAAGACCAATATCCGCGGTCGCGCCGTCACCACCCATGGCAACGATATTGGGCCGCTTTTTAGGAAGCTTTCCTTTGCGCATCATTGCCTTCCGTGCTGCTTCGATTCCTGTTGCCACGGCAGCGGCATTTTCAAATGCCACATGTATCCATGGAATTCTCCAGGCAGTTTGAGGAAAGGAGGATGTTATGATTTCCATACACCCGGTTGCGCTTGCCACGATGGTATCATTCCCGAGGGCTTTCATGGCAAGGCGCAGGGCTAAGACCTCCCCGCATCCTTGACAGGCCCTGTGTCCATAGGCGAGTGGTTCCACCGTGGGTAATGTTTTTTGGGTAAACGGTTTAAATTTTTTCAGGTCGTTGGCTGCATTATTGCTCATTTTTCCCTCACTCCAATCATCTCATAAACAGGGCCTTTCCCCTTTTTCGCATACCGTGTAGCCTTTGTGACAATCTCTTCAAACGTGTCGGTAGTCACGTCACGTCCTCCGAGGCCCGCGACAAACCCAAATACTTGCGGCTTTTCTGGTTGATCATAGAGAGCTGACCTGACCTCCATGAATACCGGACCACCTTGCGATCCGTAGGATATAGCGCGATCAACAACTGCAAGCGTCTTTATCCCCTTGACCGCCCGCTGGAATTCCTGAAGCGGAAATGGTCTCCACAGCCGGAATCTCATCAGGCCGACCGGAATCCCTTTATCCCGCATAGCGTCAACAGCGGTCATAGCTGTTTCGCTGATAGAACCCATAGTCATAAGGACGATTTCAGCCCCTTGCATCTTATACGTTTCAATCGGCTTGTACGTGCGCCCGTACAGTTTGCCGAACTCTTTCCACGCATCTACAATAACCTTTTTGGAGGCGGTAATCGCTGTTTCATACTGCTTCTTTGCCTCCGTATAGACAGCCGGCAGTCCCACGCCTCCCATGGTTATGGGATGCTTAGTATCAAGCGTCAGTTTTGGTTTATACGGTTTGAGATATTTTGATGCCTCGGCCTGTGTCATCATTTCTATCGGTTCGATCATATGGGTGAGCGTAAATCCGTCCAGATTAACCATAACCGGGAGAAGCACATCAGGGTGCTCGGCAACCTTGAAGGCGTGCAACGTCAGATCAAACGCCTCCTGACCGTTTTCAGCAAAGGTTTGAATCCAGCAGCAATCCCGCTCAGACATGACATCGCTGTGATCGTTCCAGATGCTGATAGGGCCGGACATGGATCGATTTGCCAGGGTCATCACGATCGGGACACGGAGCGCCGGCGCGATATATAGAATTTCGTGCATCAGAGCAAGCCCCTGAGAGCTGGTAGCGGTATATGTACGTGCGCCTGCCGCGGAAGAACCTATGCAGAGGCTCATGGCTGTATGCTCTGATTCCACAGGGACAAACTCGGCATCCAGTTTCCCGTCTGCTACGAGTTCCGACAGATGCTCTACAATATGTGTCTGCGGCGTGATCGGATAGGCCGCTATTAGGTCTACGTCAGCAGCCCGAACCGCTTCACTGACTGCCAAAGAGACTTCAATTCCTACCTTTTTTGCCATAACTATTCTTCCTCCATAACCATGGTAATAGCGCCTTTAGGACATTCAAGCGCGCATATACCGCATCCTTTGCAGTAATTGGCGTTCCATTTATAAAAACCGTCTTTGCCCGGTGAATACGACATATCAGGGCAATAAATCCAGCAGAGGCCGCATTTAATACACTTTTCCTGGTCTACCACAGGATGCTGGCTGCGCCAATCCCCGGTCTTAAGCTTCGCGGAACTGCCGGGCTCAGTCATAGCCATACCGAGTTCCAAGTCTTGCCATGCAACAATTGCATCTATTTTCTTTTTAGCCAATGTTCCAACTCCTTACTGTATGTTTGGGGTCTTTGAATAGGCTTCCTTAAGCGCATTCCAATTCTTTTCCGCAATACGTCCAAACCGTTTTTGCAAAGGCGCTTCTATCGATTTTAGATTTATTACACCACCGGCCTTTATCAGGGAGCCGAGCAAGGTTGTATTGGTAATGGGAAGTCCTAAGTTTCGCATTGCGATATCAGTTGCATCTACCGTAGCCAGTTTTGCTTTGATTCCAAACGTCTTTCGGATTGTTTTTTCATCCTTTGAAGTATTGAGAATAATAATCCCGTCCTTCTTGAGACCTGCGGTGACGTCAACGATTTGGAGGAGTGTGGGGTCGAGCACGACCACAATATCAGGCGTGTAGACCATCTCCCGTGTTCGAATAGGCTTATCGCTGATTCGCGTAAATGCCATAACAGGGGCCCCCCTGCGTTCAGGTCCAAAGCTTGGAAACGCCTGGGCATACTTTCCTTCATTGATAGCGGCCAATGCTAACAGTTCGGTAGATGTTACCGCCCCCTGACCGCCGCGTCCGTGAATTCTAATTTCGATCATAACTGTTCCTCTCATGGATTGAACATTTTTCAAAGGTCTCAAGTGTTGCAAACCGAAACATTTACCATGCTCTTGCTACTTTCGTGCCAAGCATCTAACCTCTACGATAGAAATACATCGATTGCGAGTAAAACGTGTAATAAACTGATTTAACAACATATTTTTAATTGTGGCATTCATCCCATTGTACGTACAGGGCAATCTTCAAATTTCGTATGAGGAATATTTCCCCTGTTGATGGGAAATATTCCCCCGGTTTGAAAGGCAAAACAAATTGCCACACGTTGGAAACCACCCATCCTCTTGTCCCTTGAATAAATACAATCTGTTATTCGAATATCAAAAAAATGTCAAAGGAAAAATGTGTGGTTAGTGCCCTTGTGAAAAGAATTATGATCACTTTTTCCCTTCTGCAAGGAGCACGCCCTCTATAAATGGGTCTATGTTTCCGTCCAGCACGTCACTTACATTTCCTATACTAAGATCTATACGATGGTCCTTTACCATCTGATACGGCTGCAATGTATATGATCGGATCTGACTCCCCCATGCGATGTCCTGCTTGGAGTCGTGCAACGCTTGCATCTCTTTGTCTTTTTTCAGGCGCTCTTGTTCGTAAAGTCGCGCCTTCAAGACCGTCATTGCTATAGCCTTGTTTCTATGCTGAGACCGGTCCTGCTGACACTGAACCACGATCCCCGTGGGGATGTGAGTGATCCGCACACCGGAATCCGTTTTGTTGACATGCTGTCCGCCTGCGCCGCTTGAACGAAATGTATCGATTCTGAGGTCCTTTTCATCTATTATGACGTCGATTGTGTCGTCGATTTCCGGTACTACAAAGACAGATGCAAAAGATGTATGTCTTCGATTGCCGGCATCAAACGGAGAGATGCGGACCAACCGATGTATCCCTGCCTCGGCCTTTAAATAACCGTACGCATGGAGTCCGGTTGCAGTGAATGTTACACTTTTGATTCCGGCTTCATCGCCTGGCTGATGGTCTACTACCTTTGCCTCGTATCGTTTCCTTTCACACCAACGGAGGTACATCCTCAGAAGCATCTCGGTCCAATCCTGAGCTTCTGTTCCACCGGCTCCCGCATTGATCGAAACGATCGCGTTACGCTCGTCGTTCTCCCCTCCCAGCATCTGCCTGAGGGAGAGCTGTCGCATAGATTGCGTTAATTCCTCGACAGCGCTTTCCGCCTCGCTGATACTCTCGGCGTCGTTCTCTTCTACGGCTAAGTCATATAGAACTGCCGCATCATCCAAATCATTTCGGAGTTTTTCCCAATCTTGTACTGTGTTGGAAATTCTTGTGCGTTCTTGAAGGAGCGGTTTCCCTTTTTCATGGTTATCCCAAAAACCGTCTTGGGTCATCTCCTTTTCAACCTCTTGCAGGCGTTGTTTTTTATCTTCTATGTCAAAGATAGTCCTTAAGTTGATTTATGTGATCAAAAAGTTCCTTTATTTTGTTTTTCATTTCTAATGACATTATGGTGCTCCTTTGGTAATTTTTTTGGCAACATTCACGGTTTTTTATTGGCACATCTCTTCCTCAAAAATCGCTCAACTTAGGTTAGAATATGTGCATAATATATAAGATCTAACATTAAATCAAGGTAATCTGATTTCCCCCGGATAAAATTCCTTGATTACGCAGAGATTCTGATGTAAGCTTATCAAAACTAATAAATTCTTGAAGATTCGGATAGTTAGTGTCTACCATAAGGATAATGTGAACTGAAATGCCTGAGAAAACGTTAGGCCTTGATATTGGAACAGATACAATTAAGGTTGTTCAGGTCACCGGCGGAGCAAGAGACCCCCGCGTCACTGCTTTTACCACAATCGGTTTTAAAGGGAATGAAGAGCTTGAGAATTCCCTGAGAGAAATTTGCGAGGATGATCGCTTAAGAAGCGATACCACTGTTTCGTCTATTGACAGCGCTTCCTTCTTTTATCGAAATCTCAAGATGCCGTTCAGTGATCCTAAAAAGATCAGGAAGATCGTTCCCTTTGATCTTGAACCGTTTATCCCCCTTCCGATTGAACAACTGTTGGTTGATTATTTGACCGTTTTTCAGGGAGACAAAACAGATATTTTCGCGGCCGCGGTTGAACGGAGAAGGATACGTTCCCACCTGGAGGCACTTCAAACTTACCATGTAGACCCTAAGATTGTTGATGTCGAAGGCATTCCTCTTGCTGTTTCCATCATTGAAAAAATAGATACATCAGACGGAATTGTGCTCGACATCGGCAACCTGCGTACCACGCTCGTCCTGTGGAAAGACAAAACAATTCACCTTGTGCGCTCCTTACCCTTTGGTGGAAATGACATTACCCGGGCGATTTCCGAGCAATTACATATAGACCCCGAGGAAGCAGAAAGAATAAAGTGTTCCTTGGGAGAGACGAAATCACAGAATGAGATCGTCAGCGCGGGAGATGGCTCCAATGTATCAGAAGAGCCTGATATCAAAGTAATTAAGGATGGTGCGGGTAAGGAGTTTGTTAGACTTTGCGGTATGGTCGAAAATACTATTCGCGCCTTTTGCGCCCAGCAAGGTTATGATTATTGGCCTGATAAGATCTATCTAAATGGCGGTGGTGTGTTAGTGCCTGAAGCGAAAGAAATTATCTCACGCCATCTTGAAACTTCGGTAGAACACGTGGACCTTAAAGCGAATGGAGCTGTTAGGATAGAAGGAGGGGATGGAAAAGAATGGCGTCCCGCGCTCATGAACAATGCCTTGGCATTGGCCCTGAGGGGAAATAAGAAGGGGAGGGGTTTTAATTTTAGACAGGAAGAATTTGAAGTGCGAGGCAGTCTCACGCGGTATAAGAAAGAGATTGTAAGCGCGATCGCGGCCCTTGCTGTAATAATAGCCTGCATTGTGGCCAATGCATGTACAGATTTTTACCTTCTTAAGGGAAAGTATGAAAAGTTGAACAGCGCTGTTATTCAGGTCTTTAAGGATACTTTGCCGGATGTGAAACGTGTTGTAAATCCGGTTCAGCAACTAAAGGTCGGAATCTCTGAGGAGAAAACAAAAAAAGGCCTTGTATCAGGTAGTGAGGTAGAGGCGACTGTTGTGGACATCCTGCGGGATATCAGCGTACTAATCCCAGGTTCAATAGATTTTAAAATAGACACCATTGTGTTTGATCCTGACATGATACAGATTAATGGAGATACCGATAACTTTAATACAGTAGACAGCATAAAGAATGGATTACAAAAGTCCTCATATTTTGGAAGTGTGGACATCAGTTCCGCCAAACTCGATTCTTCAGGGACAAGGGTGGAGTTTAAGGTGATACTTTCAAGGCGGGGGAAAAAGATCTGATATAAAACCATGAAACTGGCAAAAAGAGAAAAATATATGGTGGCTGGGGCAGGGGTTGTTCTCGGCGCCTTCCTCCTGTTACAAGTGGTCCTGTTCCCTTTTCTTGAAAAGCGATCTCAACTTGAGCGCGGTATCGCGGCCAAGCAGGAGGCTCTTCAGGAAATGATCGAACTGCAAAAGGAATACGAGTACTTAAAGGCGGGAGCCAGAGAGATGCTCGCAGCCTTAGCGAAAAGAGAAAAAAATTTTAGTCTCTTTGCTCATCTTGAAAAAGTAGCCACAGACACCGGTATTAAGGATCATATCAAATCTATGAAGCCTTCTTCCTCCGCGGGAAGCGGCCCTTATATTGAATCATCTGTTGAGATGAAGCTAATTGGGGTTTCCCTTGAGCAGTTAACGCACTATCTTTATCTTGTTGAAGACCCTGAAAAAAGCATCTGGATTAAGAGGGCTTCCATTAAAGCGCAGAAGATGCCGCCGCGTTATTTGGATGTTGTGTTGCAGGTGTTGACAATTACTGAAGCGCAGGGCGCATAGCGCAGAGTATTATGAAATTAGGCACGAAGTCGACAAAATCTTGGGCAATCTATCTTGGGTATTCGCTTGTTTTAACCGTTGCTCTCTTATATTTTCTTTTCCCCGGCGATACAATACGGAATTATGTCGAGCAGCGTATTTCAGATAGCGGAAGCGGGGTCATCCTAACCATTGATAGGGTTAGACCGGCATTCCCGATAGGGTTACAGTTCCTCGATGGTGAAATATCTCTAAGGGGAAAATCAGATATTAGCCCCTTTACAGTGGAACGAGTCAAGGTTTTCCCCCGGATTGGCGCCTGCCTGTCCGGGAAGGGCGCCTTTAAGTTCGAGGGGACAGTTTATAAAGGAGAGGTTGATGGTAACATCCGGTTTCACGGATACAGAACATCAGGACCTTTTGAGTTAGACATTCACCTTGAAGATGTAATGCTCGAAGAGATAACATCTCTTCGTGATATGGCCGGGCGTCACATATCCGGAAAGCTCGAGGGTGATATAGCTTACGATTATGGATCGGGTTCATTCGCAGAGGGACAAGGGGAGTGTTCCTTTACCGTGCTAAATGGCTCGATAGAAATTCCTCTTCCGTTTTTGGAGCCGGGGGGGATGAAATTTTTGTCTATGGAGACCGTTGCAAGGCTTGCTGATGGAAGGCTTGTTTTAGAGAGGTGCGAGCTCGAGGGGGATGGGCTTCGCTGTGGTCTGTCCGGGAATATTACCCTTTATAAAAACATAGAAGACAGTATCATAAATATCCGGGGAGATATTGAACCGCTGAAAGCTTCTTTTGAGAACGGAAACCTGAGCGGCGCTATTTTAGCGCTTGTAGGCAAGCAGATTAAAAAAGAGAAAATTCCCTTTGCGATTAGAGGTACGATCAGGGAACCAAAAGTTACATTCATGTAAGTGTCCTTTCAGAAATGGCACCTTTTGCCCCAATACTGCGTTCTCCGCAGGTTTCTGTCCTCGACGTAGCGCTGCTACGCCTGCGGTAGAAACCTTTGTGCGGCCTTGTCTTGGGACAAAATCTACCATTTCTGAAAGGACACTAAATCTTATTTGGCTTTAAGAAATGGCTATGTTGAAGTATTATAAACCTCTTTTATTTTTTTTGGCATCGACCGTTGTAATCTATTCGGGGGTCGACATCTTTTATAAGGTTGTTGGCTCTAATCTTGATGATATTCCCCTTACAGCGGTTACCAAAAAGAGCCCCGACAAGGATTTGTCACGTAAGCGTCCTTTTCCTGAGTACCGTGCGATTACCGAAAAAAATATCTTTTTTTCGGCCAAAGAAGCAGCCGCTATAGCAGAGAAAAATGAAACCGCAGGATTAAAACCAACATCTTTGAATGTCATCCTCCTTGGAACCGTCAGTGGCGGTAGCGACCGGGATTATGCGGTGATTGAGGATGGGACCAAGAAAAAACAAGGTCTTTATAAGGTAGGGGATACTGTTCAGGGGGCTGAGATAAAGAAAATCCTGAGGCAAAAAGTCGTCTTAAGGATAGGGAATAATGACGAGGTCCTGTCCATGGACGAAAAACCAAAATCAGAATCAGGAACGACAGCGCCGCCCGGTAGTCGCAAGAGCATATCGTTGCCGCGTGCGGCTGTTCAAAAGTCGTTGGAGGATGTTAATACGCTCCTTTCACAAGCGAGGATACAGCCCCATTTCAAGGGAGGGAAACCAGATGGATTTAGGCTCAGTCAGATCAAGCCGGACAGTGTTTTTACAAATATGGGGTTTAAGAATGGAGATATAGTGCATGGCATTAATAATAAACCCATAAGGACCACGAATGATATTATTACATTTTACCAGAATCTAAAATCAGGCGAGGAGATCTCATTGGAGATTACCAGGCGAGGACGAAAAGAGACGCTTGGATACACTTTTGAGTAAAAAAATATGTACACATCATACTTTGGCCTAAAAGAGAATCCTTTCAACTTGACCCCGGATCCCAGGTATCTTTATTTAAGTCATCACCATAAAGAGGCGTTTGATCATCTCCTTTACGGGATCAATGAAAGAAAGGGTTTTATAGTCATTACAGGTGGGATCGGCACCGGAAAGACCACTCTGTTGAGATCGCTTCTCGCGCAATTGAATTCGTCCACAAAGAGCGCTTTAATATTCAACCCGTCTATTTCAGATGAAGAACTCCTGGTTACGATCAATCAGGAGTTCGGAATTGATGCTGACGGAAAAGGAAAGTCCCAAAAAGAACACCTTGATATCCTGAACCGTTTTTTACTTGAAACATTCAGTCATGGCAAAAATGCCGTGTTATTGATAGATGAAGCACAAAACCTGTCTCATACCGTTTTAGAACAGATTCGAATGCTTTCCAACCTGGAAACGGAAAAAGAGAAATTGTTGCAGATCGTACTTGTAGGGCAACCCGAATTGAAAGAACTGTTGTCCGCCCCTGCTTTGAAACAGCTTAAGGAAAGGATTACCGTCTGGTACGATTTGTTGCCGCTTGATCGTGACGATGTGCGGACATACATAGAGCACAGACTCGTTATCGCAGGGGCAAAGCGCGATCTTAAGTTTGTCCGGGGCGCCTTTAAAACAATCTACGCCTATTCAAAGGGCAATCCGAGGAGAATTAACGCGGTTTGTGATCGTGCCCTCCTTATTACCTATTCAAAAGATGAATTCACAGTAACCAAAAATACGGTCATAAAGGCCATCAATGATATTCAGGGAAATATTTTCGAACGCGGTTCTTCAAAAAGACGGCCCTGGAGGTATGTGCTGATTATGGCGTCTTTGGCGCTGCCGGCTGTTTTAGTACTTGGGGGATGGTATTTTAAAAGAGATATTTTGTCACTTTCCCTGACAACGGATACTGAAAACGCTGTTCTGTCGCACGACCCACCTGTATCATCGTCACCCCCTTTCATTGAGATTATAGAAGAGCCCGAGCCGGTTTTGCCGGAACCATTATCCCCGCTTCAAGAAAAAGCTTCGGTCTTATTGGATGAAGAAACAAGCCTTGCTTTGCTTTTTAAGCTTTTTCATAAAGAAGAGGGACGGAAGGACAATATTGCCGATAATGCTCACCTGGTTATTTTTTCATTCAAGATAGAACCAGAGTGCTACATTATGTTTCGAAAACCATTTCGGATGTGTATAAACAACAATGTGGCTCCGGAAGAAACATATCTCTTGATAAAGGAAGTGGTCGCCGATGGCGCGGTTGTTATCAATAGCGCCGGAAAGGAGAGTAATGTTTCTAAAGATTTCATTCTTGCGCATTGTGAGGGGACTGTCTCATGGTTTTTCCCCTATAATTGGAATCGGGAGACGAACGGCTCTGATGTTTTGAGGTTTCAGCAGATCCTTCAGACAAACGGATATCCGGTTGAGGCAACAGGTTTATACGATAATCCAACGGTAGATATGGTACGAAGATTTCAGAACGATTTTGGTCTGAAGCCCGACGGGATTATCGGTGTTAGAACGAGAGGGTTGTTGTATCAAATGTCTCAGAGGACAGAGGACAGAGGTCAGAGGGCAGAGAACAGAGAATAGAGGACAGAGAATAGAGAATAGAGGACAGAGAATAGAGAATAGAGGACAGAGAATAGAGAATAGAGGACAGAGGTCAGAGAACAGTTCTCACTCAAGACCGCAACCCGCAACCCTTAACCCGTAACACGACAATGAGTTTCATACACAATGCCTTGAGAAAGGCTCAGAAGGAAAAAGATGGCGGTGGTGGCTATTACAACGGAGTGGTCTCCGCAAAAAAGGTGGAACAGCCGTTCTATTCCTGGAAATGGATACTGATCTCTTTAGCTTTTTTGTCATTGCTTGCTATAATTGTTTTTTCATGGTTCAATCGGCAACATATCAAGGGCTCTACCATACAGGATAAGGCACGTCCGGATTCCGTGGCTATGGAAAGGCCTGTTGCAAAAAAGGGAGAAGCCGGCCGGATTCTTTATGATGAGGCTTTGCGTTATCAGAAAGAAGGGAAGGTTAAGGACGCCAAAAAGAAATACTTGCAGGCATTAAGAGCGGAACCGAATTTAGTTTTTGCCCTGAACAATCTCGGTGTAATCTATCTTGGTGAGGGAAATTATTCCGAGGCACGGAGGCTTTTTGCAAAAGCGGTTGAATTGAATCCCAAATATGTGGACTCCCATTATAACTTGGCGTGTCTTGACGCACGGCTTGATAAGCCGGCCTCGAGTGTAGACCACTTGAAGACCGCGATTGGATTTGATAAGAGAGTTAGGGAGTGGGCACGGACAGATAAAGATTTGTCAAGGTTACATGGTTATCCGGAATATGAGGAATTGATAAGTGAGAAATGACAAATGAAAAATGAAAAATGGAAAGATCGGAGGAAGTCACCGGTAAAATTCTCTACGGTGATTTTTTTGATTTTTGTTTTTGCGATATTGAGGAGCCCGGATCTGTTTGGGGCAAGGGTCGCGGGGGAGGAAGGGGTTTCGCCTGCCACTCCCCGAGAGCGCGCGGTTGGCCGGGACCGTCCAAAAACTGTTGCCCCCCAACAACCCGTCACTCCCGAGGTAAGACCGAGGCCTCTGAAGACAGATGTTGTCAAGGAAAAAACCGTCCCTGGAGAAAAAATAGAGGATCGTTTTGTAAACATTGATTTTGATAATGTAGATATAGCTCTTTTTATAAAATTTATCAGTGAGCTGACCGGGAAGAATTTTGTCATTGATGACAAGGTTAGAGGGAAGGTAACTATTATTTCTCCAAAAAAGATTTCAATGGATGAGGCGTACAAGGTCTTTGAATCGGTCTTGGAAGTCCATGGATTTACCGCCGTGCCTTCCGGGAAAGTCATCAAGATCGTTCCTCTTTATGATGCCCGAAGTAAAAGTATAGAGACCCGTCTGAAGGCAGAGGCGACCGCCCCCGAGGATAAGGTGGTGACTCAACTGATTCCTCTTGAATATGCCAGCCCGGAGGAATTGAAAAAGCTGTTCACACCGCTTGTATCGAAAAATAGCGTCATTATTTCATATCCTCCCACCAGGACGATGATTGTCACTGATGTCCTTTCCAATCTTCAACGTATCTTGAAAATAGTGAAAGCGATCGATGTGGTCGGCGTGGGGGAGGAGATCACTGTAATCCCTGTACAGCATGCCGACGTGTCGAATCTTGCAAAGTCATTGGACACGGTCTTTACGGCCGGCTTAGCAAGGGCTAAAAAGGCGCCCGGCGCCGTGTCGGTGAAGATCGTCCCTGATGAACGAACCAATGTTTTGATTGTAGTGGCTGCCGAAGACGATGTCGCACGGATAAAACATTTGGTACGGTTGTTGGATATAGAGACCCCCAGGGGGAAAGGAGATATTCACGTCTACTATCTGCAAAATGCTAACGCGGAAAACCTCGCCAAGGTGCTGACCAGTCTCCCTGCCGGTAATGGGCAAGAGGTCAAGGGCAAGGCGTCTTCCGTCCTTTCCAGAGGTGTTCATATAGTAGCGGATAACTCAACCAACGCGTTAGTTATTACCGCGGACAGAGATGATTACTCCGTCCTTGAGGGCGTCATTGAAAAACTCGATATCCCCCGTGCGATGGTTTACATCGAGGCGCTTATCATGGAAGTCAACGTAGACAAATCCTTCAGTATAGGGGTAGAGTGGGAAGCGTTCAAAGATATCGGGTCCTGGGAAGGGCAGACCTTAGGAGCATTTGGCGCATATAGCGGGAGTGATTTTGCTAACTCCAAAAGAGTAACATCCGGAACATTCCCCAGCGGACTTTCGTTGGGAGTTGCGGGCGAATCGATTACCATAGGAAAACTCGTGTTCCCGAATGTGGGCGCCATAATACAGGCATATCAAAGGGATGAGGACGTCCATATTTTATCCACTCCCCAGATTCTTACCACGGATAATGAAGAGGCGGAGATCAAGGTGGGTGAGAACGTCCCGTTTGTCACCCGGCAAGAGACTACGGAAGCCCTCCGTGACTATACAAGTTATGAATACAAGGATGTGGGAGTCAATCTGAAGATTACCCCCCAGATTAATCAGGAACGCTTTGTTCGATTAGATATTTTTCAGGAATTAACAAAATTGATACTGGAGGGAGGAGCGGTCCCCGAGGCTCCCCGGACATTTAAACGGTCTGCCGAGACAACGGTGATTGTAAAGGACGGCCAGACGGTGGTCATAGGGGGCTTGATTGGCGAGGACACCACCGGCACTGATTACAGGGTGCCATGCTTGGGAGATATTCCGGTTATAGGATGGCTCTTCAAATACTGGACCGAACGTAATACCAAGACTAATCTTTATATATTCATTACTCCGCATATCATAGAGAACGCCTCGGAGGCAAAAGCCATTTATGAAGAGAAGCGAGAAGAGATTGATACGGTAAGGGAAAAGTCCATCAAGTTGTATAAAAGGGGAAAGGCTAATAACGAGAAACCGGAAACCAGTAACGAGTAACCAGTAACGCGATCATGCCACACAAGTTAATAGGGGAAATATTGAAAGAAACCGGCCGCCTTTCTGGAGATGTCCTCTCTGAAGGATTGAAACAACAGAAGGAGAACGGAGGACGTCTGGGTAAAATCCTTGTCCGATTGGGGTTGATTACGGAAGAAGACCTGCTGGAGGCGTTGAGCATCCAGTTTAACATCCCGTATCTGCAATCTTTGCCCGCGGAGACCGAGGGGGTTGATTACGCTACGCAGATCCCGATTCACTATCTGAAACGATATAACATGGTTCCTTTTGTAGATGCTAAGGGGGTGAGGGTCGCTTTTAATGATCCGTTATTATTTCAACCCTTAGACGATCTTCGAATTGTTTTAGGAGTCGATCGTATAGAGCCGGTCCTTTCATCAAATGCGGAAATCCTATCCGCCATTAACCGTGCGTATGATCTAAGCAAGGATT
Source organism: Pseudomonadota bacterium (assembly GCA_043818915.1). GTDB lineage: Bacteria > Desulfobacterota > Desulfobacteria > Desulfobacterales. The sequence goes on from JBDRFJ010000166.1 coordinate 152,244, forward strand.
CCGCCGAGCAATTTATTCAGGACATGGATGATGAAGACAGCGACCGGCTTATTTCAGAAATAGAAGAGACCGCTGATCTTTTGGACGACACCAGCGATGCCCCGGTAATCAAATTGGTCAATCTTACCCTTTCTCAGGCAGTCAAGGCCCGCGCAAGTGATATTCATATTGAGCCGTATCAAAGTGAGCTAAAGGTCAGATATAGAATAGATGGTGTATTGTACAATACCCTTGCACTGCCCAAGAGGGTGCAATCAACGCTAATTTCTCGTGTCAAGATTATGGCAAAATTGAATATCGCCGAAAAACGACTTCCACAGGACGGAAGAATTGAGATCAAAATTGCTGAAAAAAACATAGACATTCGTGTTTCGACTATTCCGACCACCTTTGGAGAACGTGTAGTACTCCGCCTCCTTGACAAGGCCACTATGCTTTTAGACTTGGCGGAGATTGGGCTGGTAAGAGAAAATCTCCTTATCTTCAAACGTATTATCCAAACTCCGCACGGCATCATACTGGTTACGGGACCTACCGGAAGCGGCAAGACTACCACGCTATACTCCGCCTTAAATGTTCTCAACAATCCTGATATCAATATTATGACCATTGAAGACCCCGTGGAATACCAGCTTAACGGGGCTAATCAGATCCAGGTGAATCCAAAGATAGATCTTACCTTTGCCAATGGACTTCGCTCAATCGTTCGTCAGGACCCGGACGTAATCCTGATAGGTGAGATTCGTGACCTCGAGACGGCGGAAATTGCGGTTCAATCATCCCTGACCGGTCACCTTGTCTTTTCCACTTTACACACCAACGACGCGGCAAGCGCCGTGACACGGCTCATTGATATGGGAATAGAGCCTTTTTTGGTGACTTCCTCAGTCATAGCCATACTGGCACAGCGTCTTGTAAGGGTTATTTGCAACAAATGCAAAGAGGCTTATGTTCCGGATGAAGAATCTTTGCAGTATATTGATATAGACGGCTGGGAGATGCTTCAGGGGAAGACAATCTATCGTGGGCGAGGGTGTGACTCCTGCTTGAACACCGGCTACAAGGGCCGGACCGGCATTTTTGAAGTAATCCTTATGAACGACGATGTAAGGAGTTTGATTTTAAAGACCCCGGATGCCGGACAGATCAAGAAAGAAGCTGTTAAGCAAGGTATGAGTACACTGGGCCGCGACGGCATACAAAAGGTATTGGAAGGGATCACAACCCTGGAAGAAGTCCTCCGGGTAACGCGGTGAGTTTGATAAAGGATGGCTATGTAAATTGGACTTTTTACGACGCCATCAAAATATGGTTTGCAATCGACAATGCATCTGGTATTATATATATAATTACTTAGATAAAAACGTTTTATACCACCTAACCATTGATTAAGCACTTCGGAAATTTCCTCTAATATACCATTTTAAAAGTACGGTTTCATTCACAACTTCTATCACTTGATCGACATATTCCGCCTCGTATACCGTGATGTTTAGATTTACTGTATCGTTTCACTAAGAGGCTGTCCGAGAATTATGTCCGTGACGAAAAAGAGTGAGAACGAGACAAAATTTTCGCAAATTTGAGGAGAATAGCAGGCCTATTTGACGAAAACTTGCGGACATTTGGGCCGTTTCTCACGCTTTTGCAGTAGGATCAGAATTCTCGGATAGCCTCTTAATAGAAGATTTGAACTTTGATGGTTTTGTAAAATGTCCCTAATTCGCCTGCTTGGTCACTTTTTACGAAACCATCAACTGTGGAGAAAACATCAATGGATGATAAGCAAGACACGTTGGATCAGCTATGTATCAACACGATTCGGACTCTGGCGATGGACGCTGTGCAGAAGGCAAACTCAGGACATCCTGGTACCGCGATGGCCCTGGCGCCACTGGCGTATGTTCTTTGGACGAAACTCTTACAGTACAACCCACGGAATCCCAATTGGTTTAACCGCGACCGTTTTGTTCTTTCATGCGGCCATGCCTCGATGCTTCAATACGCGATACTATTTTTAACGGGCTATGATCTTTCTCTTGATGAAATCAAAAACTTTCGTCAGTGGGGGGGCAAGACGCCCGGTCATCCCGAGTATGGGATTACCCCGGGTGTTGAGGTGACTACCGGCCCGCTTGGCCAGGGTATCATGAACGCGGTTGGTATGGCGATTGCCGAAGCGCATTTAGCCGCGGTTTTTAACCGCGATGGATACGAGATCGTGGACCATTATACATATGTTTTTTGCAGCGACGGCGATTTTATGGAGGGCGCTTCACACGAAGCAGCCTCTCTCGCGGGTCACCTGGGCCTTGGCAAGGTGATTTGCGTTTATGACGACAACCACATCAGCATAGAGGGTGACACCGCGCTGACGTATTCCGATGATGTGGCAAAGCGCTTCGAGGCATATCACTGGCACGTGCAGAACCTCGGTGACAGGGCGAATGATATCAAGGCGCTCACCGATGCCTTAGTTCAAGCACAACAGGACAGAGGGCGCCCCTCGCTCATTATCCTGCGCTCGCACATCGGTTACGGGTCGCCTCACCGCCAGGATACCAAAGAGGCGCATGGCGAACCCCTGGGTGAAGACGAAGTGAGGCTTACCAAGAGGTTCTATGGCTGGCCCGATGACGAGCAGTTTTACATGCCCGAGCGCGTGCCGGCGCATATGCGACAGGCTGTCGAGCGGGGCCGCAATTTGGAAGCAGAGTGGAACCAAAGATTTACCGCGTACAAAAAAGCATATCCTGCATTGGCCGAACAATTCCAAAGAGGGTTGCGAGGCGATCTGCCCAGTGGGTGGGATGACGACATCCCCGACTTTGGTCCTTCCGACGGACCTATTGCCACACGCGCCGCATCGGGCACGGTACTCAATGCTTTTGCCGAAAAGGTCCCCTGGTTGATGGGCGGCAGCGGCGATCTGGCGCCATCCACAAAAACACTTCTTAAGAACTCGGGGTACTTTGCCAGGGGAGCCTATGGCAACCGCAACATGGCCTGGGGCATTCGCGAGCATGCTATGTGCGCCTGCGGTTCGGGCATGATACTCCACGGCGGTGTCCGTTCGTATGCGGCAACATTTTTCATTTTTACCGACTATGCCCGACCCGCCATCAGGCTCGCGGCAATGATGAAATTGCCGGTCATATATGTGATGACCCACGACTCCATCGCACTCGGCGAGGATGGTCCTACTCATCAACCGATCGAGCATTTGGCGTCGTTGCGCGCGATCCCGAATCTCTGCGTCATTCGCCCCGCGGATGCCAACGAAACGGCATATGCCTGGCGTGCCGCCATGAAGCGAGGGCACGGACCAACTATGCTGGTGCTTACCCGGCAAAAGGTTCCGATTCTTGATCGAGGCAAGCTTGCCGGCGCCGAGGGATTGCTCAGGGGGGCCTATATACTGTCACATGAGAAGTCCGGCGCTCCCGATGTTTTGCTCATCGCGTCGGGATCAGAGGTGGAACTCATTCTGCAAGCACAGGAAAAGCTTGTCTTGGAGAATATCGACGCGCGTGTTGTGAGTATGCCGAGCTGGGAGATCTTCAAGCAACAGCCCCGGGACTTTCGTGATAAGGTGCTGCCACCGGGAGTCAAAGCTCGGCTGGCGGTTGAGGCGGGTTCACCGCAGGGCTGGCGTGATTGGGTTGGTGATCAGGGCGACGTTATTGGCATAACAAAGTTCGGTGCAAGCGCGCCCTATAAAGAAAACTTTAAACAGTACGGGTTCACCGTTGAAAACATTGTCGACCGAGCGAAGAAGTTGCTTGGGAAATGAGGTGAAGAATATTGATGGATTGAAGATTGAAGATTGTCGATTGAAAATTGGTGGTAGACTGCTCAATAGTCAATCTTCAATAGTCAATGGATCGAGGGCGTTGAGACATTGGAGGATGATTCCATTTTTCCCGATTATCCCGCGGGAAGCTGGGGCCCTAAAGAGGCGGATGAGTCAATAGAAAGAGACGGCCGCACATGGCGCGCATGGTGAGCGGCAATAGAAAGGGAGGGGCTATGATTGACAAAGTAATTGAAAAATCCTTAGGCGGCGAAGAACTTACCGGGGGGGAAATTGCCGCCCTGTTCTCTGTCCGTCTCTTCTCACCCGGGGCTGCCATGATACAGGCGGTAGCCCGTCAGATGAGTAAAGATGCATGCAAAGGAATGGCGGAGGTGCATGCTCAGGTTGGTCTGAACATCGCGCCCTGTCCGCGTAATTGCCTCTTTTGCGCCTTTGCTGCGCGTAACAAGGTTTTCTCAGAGCGTGTCGAGCTTTCATCTGAGGAGGCTATAGCCCGGGCACAGCAGTTTGAGTCAGATGGAGCAAATGCGATTTATGTCATGACGACGGCTGATTATTCATTTGAAAAGTTCATCGAGATGTCGCAGGAGATCAGGGCGTCATTAAGACCTGAAACGGTCCTTGTAGCCAATGTGGGGGACTTCAGCGAAAAAGAAGCCCGGCAGTTAAAGGACGCCGGGTTTGCGGGCATTTATCACGCGCTCAGATTGGGTGAAGGCCGGGACACGACTATTCCTCCGGAGAAGCGACTTAATACGTTCAGGAATGCCAGGGAGGCCGGATTACTCCTCGGCACCTGTGTGGAACCGGTTGGGAACGAGCATACAATCGAGGAACTGGTAGAAAAGACGATCATCACAAGGGAAGCGAAACCGGTTTACAGCGGTTCCGCCAGGCGAATACCCATACCGAATACAGCCCTGGCGCAATACGGGATTGTGAGCGAGGCAAAGATGGCCCATATCCTTGCGGTAGTAAGGTTGGCCCTTGGATATGACATCCCGGGAAATTGCACACATGAGCCAAATGTGGTGGGCGCCGCGGCCGGGGCAAATTTGCTGTGGGCGGAATCGGGTTCGAATCCACGAGATACTGAAGAGGAGACCGAAGGTAAGCGCGGGATGACGGTGCGGGAATGCCGGACAATATTCAAAGAGGCGGAATGGGGGGTCCTATCGGGACCATCAAAATTTTACAGCGCTGAACCCAATGTCATGCATGAGTCTTTGGAAGAAGATACGCAGGCCGTAGCGAGACCTGCATAATGGCAATTATGCAAAGCTCGTAGCATTCAAGGAGAACGTTATCTAATGGAAAAGCAGGTGAACGATACAAACGCAGACACTACGGACCAGGGCGGCCGATCAGACGAGAAAGGCGCCAAATCAGGCTGGTGGCGGCCGGTACTCCTTATAGGGGTACTTCTCTCGATCATTGTTATGGCCAAGGTATTTGGCGTGGGTGAGCGCCTTGGCACCCTCCGTCATTGGATAGAGACATTGGGGGCCTGGGGGCCGTTCGTATTTGTGCTGCTCTACATTATCGCGGTTATTGCCGCGCTGCCCGGTTCAGCGCTCACCGTTGCCGCGGGAGCGCTGTTTGGATCAATCGTGGGGGTAATCCTTGTTAGTATAGCTTCTACGCTGGGAGCATCTCTCTGCTTTTTGATAGCACGCTATTTTGCCCGGGATGCTGTCGCCCGTTCGCTTTCTACCAAGGAAAAATTTCGACGGCTTGACCAGATGACAGGAGAACACGGGGCTATTATTGTGGCGCTGACACGACTTTTGCCGATCTTTCCTTTTAATCTCCTCAATTATGGTTTTGGCCTTACAAAAGTTCCTTTTTGGACCTACGTATTCTGGTCGTGGCTCTGTATGATTCCAGGCACTATTCTCTATGTAGTGGGGGCGGATGCGCTTACCAAAGGCATTGCTGAAGGACGTGTCCCCTGGGGATTAATCGGAGGTGTGGTGGGGGCGGCCGTTGTCCTCACCATCCTGATCAGGTATGCCCGGAAGAGGCTGAAAGAAAAGGAGAGATAAACGGTTACGAGAGGAATGGAAAGGAGATACCCAATGGCTGAACCGGTAAGAGTACTGCCGGAAGATGAACACAACGCGGTTACGGTTTCCAATGTTCATCCGGCAGACTGGAAAAATCCGGAGCCTGCCCAGCGCTATAATTTAGTGGTAATAGGCGCTGGTACCGCGGGTTTGGTCACCGCGGCAGGCGCGGCCGGTCTCGGAGCAAAAGTGGCGCTCGTGGAACGACATCTCCTTGGAGGAGACTGCCTCAATGTGGGGTGCGTACCCTCAAAGGCGATTATTCGTTCCTCCAGGGTTGCCGCGGATATTCGCATTGCCCGGGAGTTCGGTATTCACGTGGATGGTGTCGAAGTCGATTTTGGCGCTGTTATGGAACGGATGAGGCGCTTGAGGGCGCGCATTAGCCACCATGATTCGGCAAAACGCTTCCGCGAACTTGGCGTGGACGTATTCCTCGGCGAGGGTCGTTTCTCGGGTCCTGATACAATGGAGGTTGAAGGGAAAACTCTCTGCTTCAAAAAGGCAGTGATCGCCACAGGCGCTCGGGCGGCCCAACTTCCTATTGAGGGAATGGCCGAGGCCGGTTACCTTACCAATGAAACAGTATTCTCGCTGACCGAGCGTCCGATACGGCTTGCGGTCATCGGCGGCGGTCCCCTTGGTTGCGAATTGGCCCAGACCTTTCAGCGCCTCGGGTGTGAGGTAGTCCTTCTGCACATTAATGCTCATATCCTTGATCGGGAGGATAGCGATGCGGCGGAAATTATACAGCAGGCTTTTATCCGCGAAGGTATACGCTTGATACTTGAGTGTGCCATCAAACGCGTTGAGCGAAGGGGAGACGAAAAAATAATCCATGTTGAATATCAAGGAAGGCGGGATGCCGTGGCCGTAGACGAAATCCTGGTAGGGGCGGGGCGCGTCCCAAACGTTGATAACCTGGATCTTGAGAAAGCCGGTGTCGAGTACGACAAGAGAATGGGTGTCGTAGTGAATGACCGTCTCCAGACGACGAATCATCGGATCTTTGCCGCGGGCGATATCTGCCTGCAGTATAAATTCACCCATACCGCTGATGCCACCGCCAGAATCGTCATTCAGAACGCGCTCTTTTTGGGAAGCAAAAAAGCGAGCGCTTTAACCATTCCGTGGTGTACTTATACCGATCCCGAGATTGCCCATGTGGGAATGTATGAGAGGGACGCCCAGGGAAAAGGGATTCAGGTTGACACTTTTATCAGGTCTCTGAATGAGGTGGACCGTGCCGTTTTGGATGGGGAGGATGAAGGGTTTGTCAAGGTGCATGTCAAAAAGGGGACCGACCAGATACTTGGCGCAACGATTGTAGCCCGGCATGCCGGGGACATGATCAGCGAGGTCTCCGTGGCAATGGCGGGAAATATGGGATTAGGGACCATTGCGAATGTGATCCACCCGTATCCCACCCAGGCGGAAGCGATCAAGCAAGTGGGAGATGCCTATAACCGTACCAGGCTCACACCATTCGTCAAACGGCTCTTTGGGTGGTGGTTGGAGAGGGGGCGGTAGTCTATGAACAGATATACCCGAACGGCCATGTCCGCTCTTTTTGTGCTTGTTGTTTTGTTGGCAGGCGCGGCTTCAGCTCAAGAAAAGCACATTCTCTTTGTAGAAGACTTTGACGACCTGAATAATTGGAAACCTCTGCACTTTCCTAAAATAGAAGAACATTCCACATATACTACAGAATCGCAAGGTGACGAACGCTATCTAAAAGCAGAGAGCAAGGCGTCCGCGTCCGGCCTCATTTACAAAAATGAATTCAATGTATATGAGTTTCCAAAGGTGCGATGGAGATGGAAAGTAGAAAATATATACAAAAATGGAAATGCCAGGACAAAAAAAGGTGACGATTACCCGATTCGTGTCTATATCATATTTAAGTACGATCCTGAAAAAGCAGGATTTTGGGAAAAGATCACCTATAACACGGCCAGGTTAATCTATGGCGAATATCCGCCACACAGCAGCCTCAATTACATCTGGGCGAACAAAGAACACGGGGAATCTATTTTAACAAGTCCTTATACGGATCGAGCCAGGATGATTCCCCTCCAACAAGGAAAGACGCATGTGGGCGCCTGGATAGTTGAAGAAATTAATATATTGGAGGATTATCAAAGGGCGTTTGGCGAGGCGCCGCCTTCCGCCACAAGCATAGCCATTATGAATGATTCGGACAACACGGGGGAGTCATCGGTTTCGTATGTAGATTATATCGAAGTTTATCGGTGAAGAAATTGAGATCCATACAAGCATTTCGATATAACATTCACCACAGAGGCACCCCGATACAGTCGTATCTCCTTACGGGGCAGGCAGAGGACACAGAGTATATGTTTTTCTTTTTAATACCGGGAGATGCCGGTATTAAAAAACTAATCCTCTCCGGGGATGAAAAAGCTTATCGCCTTTTGGTATAGACTCCGTTGCATTACTTTAAATCCTGCCCGACAGGGCTGGAGTTTTTGGTTTGTCGGTATCTCCCGACAAACCAAAGGGAAAAATCATCTCTGTGCCCTCTGTGCCTCTGTGGTGAATACTGTATTTATTGGAATTCCTTATCGTGCATCAGGATAATGACGAAGCAACTTGTGTGGAGAGACTCCGAGCAAATAGCGTATCATTAACAACCAATTCCGTATAGTAGTGTAAACTATTCCCTCCTTTTCCCACCGCCGGGCCGATGTTATGACACGCCCGGGGGCGAGGTGAAATCGTCCGACTCTGTTCAGGCGGCGGACCAAATCAACGTCTTCCATGATTGGCAGGTTGTGAAACCCTCCAACATGAAAGTAATCCCGTTTCCGCATAAAAAGGGCCTGGTCCCCATACGGAATTTTTAACAAACGAGTTCTAAGGTTCGCCACAAATGCAATGAGCCGTAGTCCGGGTGTAAAGGGATGTATACTTAAATGAAATGCTCCATAAATGACCCTTGGATCAAACAGTGCGTCCTTTAGCATATGCTGAAATCCCAGGGGGAGTATGGTGTCGGCATGCAGGAACATCAGGGTATCACCGTGCGCGTGCCGGGCCCCTGTGTCCTGCTGAACGCCCCGGCCCGGGCTACAGGTCAGAACATGAGGGGTATGGTGACGGGCTATTTCGGGGGTATGGTCGCTGCTGCCGCCATCCACAACAATGATTTCAGAGGAAGAAGCGCTTAAGCGCTTGAGAGTTTTCTCCAGTGCATTTTGTTCATTGAGCGTGGGGATGATAATTGAGAGGTTCATTTATCATTGACCATTTCACATTTGTCATCTGTCATTTTTTTAATGATAAATGCCCAATGATAGATGATAAATGACAGATGATAAGACCAAAATAAGCCCATCAAGACTTTTTACGAAATAATTCGGGTTAAAAGCTCCATTGTTTTAGATCGTGCAAAAGGCCCCTCCGAAGAGCGCAGGACCAACTGTTTTATATCGTCTACAGTATCAATATCATTCCATTCCGGCAGCATATAAACATCAAGGGCGGAATTGCGCAAGACGGCCATCGTGGCACTGAAGACCGAGGGAGTACTCCAGGGTATGTTGTCAAAAATAGACGGCAAAAAAGTGTTCTTTTTAAAGCCGATCAGATAGTATCCTCCATCCCGCGAGGGACCGATCACAACATCATGAATAGATAAACCATCGAAGGCTTCTCTCAAGATGGAAGGTGGCAAGTCGGGGGAATCGCTGCCGATAATGATGACCCGTTCATTTCCATCGGCAAAGGCGTCAACAAATCCATTCTTCATCCGTTCGCCCAGGCTCTGGCCTCGCTGAGGCATATAGTGGTGCTCTTTGCCGAGCCAGTCAAGCAGCAACGCTCTTTTGTCTTCCGGACAAAAGCATATCCGGAACGGAAATCCCGCTATTTTTAGTGTAGAAAGTATGTCCAGGATAAAAGCGCGGTAGAGCTCGGCAGCCGCATCAGCGCCAATGCATAAGGCAAGGCGTGTTTTCACATGGCCCGGTTCAGGGTATTTCACAAAAACAAGAATCAATGCCGGTCTCCCCCGGGGGCGTTTTTCAAAGGTTTCAATGTAACATTATCAAGCTATTGGCGCCTTTTTGTGGATAGATATAACGATACGAGATTCCGTTTAAGGCTTGTTTGGCAGGGTGGACAGGATAATACGGGATAGAAAAATAGGCCTTAATGAAAGTCCATAATAAGTTTCATGCCTTTATAAACTTCCGCCATCCTCTCTTTTGTGAGGCTGCCAATCTTCTCTCTGAGGTTGTTTTTGTCGACAGTCTTAATCTGTGTCGCATTAATTACTGATCTCTTGGGAAGATTCGCTTCTCCTTTTTTAAGGTTTAGATTCCCTGGGAGATCACCAAATTTCATGGTTGACGTAATTGCCACCACAATAACCGTATTTAATTTGCTGTCATTGAGGAGGTCATTTTGAACAACAAGTCCGGGGCGCCTGCCCATCGGCTCGGACCCTTTACCCGGTGAAAAATCCACCCAATAAATAGAACCTTTTCGGATTACCATTCCTGCCCCTCTTCAGTTCCCAGTCCTTCAAGCCATCTGGCATCGTTAAGCTGTTCTTTTCTTATTGCTTCGTCTGAAAAGACCCGGTCGTAAGTATCCTTTATATGACGTTTTCTTTCCGCTATTACTTTTTCCCGGAGGACAATGGAGATAAACTTACTTCTGGATAGCCCCCTTTTTTTGCTGATGTCATCCACCATTGCAACCAATTCTTTCGGAATAGTAATAGCCACCTTTTGAGTATGCATATTTATATACCCCCTTAAAGTATGATAATATATGAATACTACGCAAGGGAATGTCTGTCAACCATTTTATTTCCCAAACTTATATTTTCTTCTATACCTCGACTACTGAATCGTCACCTACCATCAGACGATAAGCATTATGAAACCGCTTATTTTTAGAAACCACCGCTCTCCGGCCCACAAGACTGTCCTCAAGCCGGTCGATATCACGGATGACCGCTTCCTTTAAAACAACCGCGTGTTCGATAACCGAATGTTCAACAATACATCCATCCCCGATAGAAGTGAAAGGCCCGATAAAGGTGTCGGAGATTTTAGTCCCCCGGCCGATCACGGCAGGTCCCCGGATGTGAGAATTAGTTATTTCGGCGCCTTCTGCGATACTGACGCGGCCTTCCACCTGTGATGACTTATCTACTGTGCCCTGGATATCTGTTTTTATCCATTCATCCAGGACAATAGTATTGGCAGTGAGCATATCGTCCTTTTTCCCCGTGTCGAGCCACCACTCAGACACTACATGGCTCTTTACAGTGCCGCCGGTCTCCATCAATTTTTGTATCGCATCGGTAATCTCCAGTTCGCCTCGGGCAGAGGGTTTTATTTGATCTATGGCCGTGTGGATTTTTGGGGAAAAGATATAGACACCCACTAAGGCCAGATTCGATTCCGGCCTTGCCGGCTTTTCCTCCAGCCTAATCACACGGCCTGATTCATCTACAGTGGCGACACCGAAACTGGATGGGTTATCCACAGCCTTTAACAAAATAGAGGCGTCAGCGTCTGTTTCCTCAAAATTATTTTTAAAACTACGAATATCGGTGCCAAGGAGGTTGTCACCCAGATACATCACAAACGAATCGTTTTCGAGAAATGGTCTGGCAACGATCACCGCATGGGACAACCCTAAGGGCTTTTCCTGAGGGATATAGGTAATGCGAGCGCTCCACCTGGAGCCGTCACCCACTGCCTCCTGTATCTCAGGACCGGTCTCCGGCGAAATTACTATGCCTATGTCCGATATCCCGGCGTCAACTATATTTTCAATCACATAAAACAAAATCGGTTTGTTGGCGACAGGAATGAGCTGTTTGGCGCCTGTATAAGTAATAGGCCGAAGTCGTGTCCCCTTGCCGCCGCTAAGAATGAGTCCTTTCATATGCTTACCTCATGGAATACTGGAATATTGGAGTACGGGAGTACTGGAGTGTTGTGAAAGTCGTTGGAATGTCTGGTTGATTTCCCCATTCAGCCTCACCAGTGGCCGACTTCGCCATAGTAACCAAGGCTACGACGACTGAACCTGTTTTTGCCTTTCCAATACTCCATAACATTATTGATATATCATGCGTCCATTACACAGGTCAAGCTGTGGGGGCGGATTGAAGACTTTTTACGAAACTGTCAGGCTTGATATTAGGGAAGTAGGATTTTTCCTGAAAAGCATGTAGGGATTTCCCTACGAAAATCGTAGTGAAATCCCTACATGCCTATAAAACGAGACCGGATTCTTGAGGATAACTTCGATTCCACAACCCTTTCCCCCTCCGGAGAATGAGAGCAAGAGCGCAGACTACTGTTAATATAGTGATGAACATTTTCACTGCAAACGAAGCCTTTACCAGGACATAGCTGATTCCCGCCAGAGGGATAAGAGCTACCCTGACAACCGGTTTCCAATACGGATTACTGATAATGTAATGAGCAGCTATCGGTCCGTATCGGTAATAAGTTCTTACAAACCACCTGCCCGGCGTGTTGTTGAGTAAATGGAGGTCTCTGAAGTCTCTCAGAAGCTGTACATGGGGTTCCATGTATGAGCCAAAGGCTGCTGTGGCGATAAAACACCCTCCGCCACTGCCGCCACCGCCGCCACCGCCACCACCGGAGCCGGAGTCGGCGGAGATAACAGGGGCAGCCTGTACACCTGAGAAGTGGTAAACTTGTATTTTTATTTTTTCGCTGAGATTTTGTCTCGAGCCATCAACCATCCAGTCTTCAGCATCAGGTTTTATATTGCCTGCTGAGTCGCATGCCAGAATCCAGGTCTCGCCTGTGTAGTAATAGATATTGAGCGTGCTTGTATCCACGACACCGGGGCAGGGGATCGAAATAGTTACCGGCTGATTGAAGACCGTAGGCGGTAACAAGTTAAGCGCTCCGCCCACCGGGACAACATCAGAGACTACGCTGTCAAGCGCCGGTAGTTCGTCAGAAGGACCGAAACTCGGCTTTACCGGTTCCTGATCATCGAATACTATCTGAGCGTCGCAGAGGGACCCCGCGTTTAAAGTAACGCTGGTTGCCATGGCAACAGTAGAGGGTTTGTTGGCCGCGGCGTTGTTATGTTGTGCTTCTGTTTCGATTTTTATGGTATAGGTTGCTGTCGTATACAGTCCCAGGCGGTTTTGAGCAAAAACTTCAAAAGTTACAGTCTTATCAAACGGATAGGCGTGGTCGATCTCAGCTATTTCCGGCACGGAGTCGGTGGATATGTCATATACAGCCCATAGCTTTGTGACTCGGGTATCAGGTTCGTTCTGATCAATCTTTAAAATTGATCGCAATGAGGCGCTGCTGAGCGTTCTGTTATAGGAGGCATACCCTTCCACGCTTATGGTAAAAAGTACACATCCTCCGCCGGTCAGATCAAAACCACACGGGTCTGACAACACTACTGCAAATGAGGTGTTGATCGGGATTCGCGAGCTGTCTATAATCGCTGCCTGATGATGGGGATGGGGATCTGCTATGCTCGGAGGCGCTGGTACGGAGTCCGCGGCAAGGGGATTGGATCCGGCCTCATGCTCCTGATAATTGGTGAACCCATCACCGTCTGGGTCGTCATTGGCATCATCGTTTCCAACAGGGTCAAAGCCGTAGCTGACTTCATATCCGTCTGAAAGTCCGTCAATGTCAGTATCCATCCTTTTAGGTTCTGTGCCGGTCTCATATTCTTGGACATTGGTCAAGCTATCATTATCCGGGTCGGCATGCGCATCGGTCACACCTTTGGCGATTTCCCAATCGTCCGCCATGTCGTCATTGTCACCGTCATTAATGATGATCTGGTTGGGTCTTACGGGATTACCGGCAGCATCGATTATGCCGTCGCTAAGGGTAAGAGTATATATGGTATAGGCGGCTATCGAAGCCATGTTTAGGCGATAGGTATTGTTGCCCAGATTAATGATATCATTTCCTGCCGTGGCGAAATTTAAAGAGGGGCTGAACCTGTAATTTGCTTCCACAGTCGCGTTTTCCACTTGTCCGCCGTAGGTGATCTCTACAGTGTTTCCGGAGATAGTGACGTTCCTTACGATTCCAGATGTCACCCCTCCATAGACGACTTCATTAGAGTACGCGCTTTCTACGCCGGCATCTGTATACGCTGTAATCGCGATATAGTAAATATGCCCGGGGAGCAAGTCGAGGTCTTCCAAGAGATAGCTGGTGTTACTTTTGCCGGCAACCTGTACGACACCGGTATATTTGCCGGACTTAGTGCCGTAATGTAGGTAATAACCCGCTACAGCAGACTCAGGGCTTTGGTCCCAAGCCAGCCTGGTTCCGGCAGCCTCGCAGATAGTGGTGTAACAGAACACCAAGGCCAAAAAGGCGAAGAGGGTAATTATAAAGGAAATTTTGCTGCCCCTGGGATGTGTTACAGCCTTTGCTATAATAGAGTTATCATTTTTATCAAATGTTTTTGTCATCCTTATTCCATATCGACAGGTTTAATGTTTCCTGTAATCTATTTTTTGCTGTGGTTGTTTTTGAGGGTGGGGTTACGCAAGCTACATGCCAAAGATGGATGCTAATTGTATAACTAAATGATATGATATGAAATAACGATATGGCCGGAGGGGGGCCAGGGTATACTTCGAGAGCTTTGCACAACGCGACATTTTTTCGTCAGGCAAGGAAGGCGAAAATTTTAACCGGAGGAATACATTAGGTATTTCGAGGATTAAATTTTGAAGCCTGACGCCGCATCACGGGAAAATGGCAGTTATGCAAAGGTCTCCCTCTATGGTTTAATGTAGGTTCAAGGATGCGGTTCTATATGCATGCTAATTTTG
>JBDRFJ010000167.1:0-46437 GCA_043818915.1 Pseudomonadota bacterium
CCCGATTCAGAGGTAGATTACCCACGCGTTACTCACCCGTGCGCCACTTTACTATCTTCTGCAAGCAGAAGAGTTCTCGTACGACTTGCATGTGTTAAGCACGCCGCCAGCGTTCATTCTGAGCCAGGATCAAACTCTCCAGTTTAAACCTTAAAACTTTAAAAAATTAACAAGAGCCGTATCCTAAACTTACTCGTTATTTAGTTTTCAAAGAGCGAACTCTACCCCGAATTTGGGGTGTAAACCTCGACAAATTTGATATCTGTCTCAAGCAACACTTAATTATAGCGCTTTTAACTTCCCTGTCAAGGTTTTTTTTAATATATTTTTTTGTCGGCCACGAGGTGCATCGCCAACAAAAAGTGGTTTATACGGATTGCCTTTCGTTTTGTCAAGCACTATTTTTAAAAAAATTAAACGCTCTCGACACAATGGTATTTTTTCTTGCCGGCTCTCAGCATAATAACCTTATTATTCAAGTCCTTATCCGTTATTTGACGATCCAGGTTCTCAATACGCTTTCCGTTCACATACCCTCCACCTTGTTGAATCAGTCTCCTTGCCGCCCCGCCAGAGGCACATAATCCCACTTCGTGAAACAACTTAAATGCAGGAATACCTTCCCTTAGCCGGTCAAACGTTATCGAGGTAGTGGGCACTGAACTTAAATCGTCCCCATCTTTGGAACGGGGGATACTACTACCGGGAAGGAGTCCCGGATCAATTGCCCGCCCCCCGAACATTCTCGAAGCAGCTTCACGTGCCTTCAGCGCCTCCGCTTCGCCATGGGCCAATTGTGTGGTCTCAAATGCAAGAACCGTCTTAGCGGCATTGAGTTCAGCATCTTTACGATCTTTCACCGCCTCAATTTCATCCATGGGAATAAATGTAAAAAGGGACAGAAAGCGAACAACGTCGGCATCATCCGTGTTGATCCAAAATTGGTAATAATCATAGGGAGATGTTCTTTCAGGATCGAGCCATACCGCGCCCTGAGCCGTCTTTCCCATCTTGGCCCCCGTGCTGGTAGTGATAAGTGGGAAGGTCATACCATAGGCAGACCCCTGAACCGACCGTCTTATAAGATCTACGCCGGCCACAATATTCCCCCACTGGTCACTCCCCCCCATCTGTAGCTTACACTCATATGTCTTATACATATGCATGAAGTCATAGGCCTGTAATAACATGTAATTGAATTCAATAAAATTGAGGCCGGTTTCCATCCGCATTTTATACGATTCAGCCGTCAGCATCCGGTTGACACTGAAGTGGCGGCCTATATCTCTAAGGAAGCTGATGTAGTTTAGTTCCATCAACCATTCAGCGTTGTTAACAAGAATAGCATTTTCTTCAAAATTGACAAATCGGGCAAGCTGTTTTTTGATCCCCTCGACATTCTTTTTCACATCTTCCAAGGACAACTGTTGGCGCAATTCCGTCTTACCGCTCGGATCCCCCACTAAGCCGGTCCCTCCGCCCACAAGCGCGATCGGTCTGTGGCCGTGTCGGTGCATGTGGGCGAGAGCCATGATCGGAACCAAACTCCCCACATGGAGACTCGATGCCGTGGGATCAAATCCAATATAACAGGCAGCCGGCTGTTCTAAAAGAGAACGGATCGCCTTATCATCTGTAGCCTGTTCTATAAACCCTCGTTCCTTTAAGGTATCAAAAACGTTTTCCAAGAATCCCCTCCATGTGTAGTATTCCAGAGACCAGAAGTCAGATGACAGAAAATAGAAATCAGAGGCCAGAGACCATCAATCATCAATCATCAATCGAATAATACCTCAACCTGGTCTATTATCAAGTCTTTTTTCCGCTTTTCCACGGCGATGATGAATATGAAACATTTTCCGTTCAGTTTCAAAAGCTTTTGACATAGCCTTGGTTTTATATTAGATGTCGGAGGAACAAAGCTTAATCAGTCCACAGATTACCCCGGTTAGATAGGAAAAGTCTGCGAAAAGCCGACTTCGCCATAGTAGCTTTGGCTACGACGGCTGAATCCGTGAAATCTGTGGTTTAGAAGAGGAAACCCATGGAAAAGATATTTTTGGTATTGGCAACGAGAAATCGTGGCAAGACAGAGGAAATCCGACAGTTTCTTAAGGACTTTCCTGTTGAGATAAAAAATCTGGATGATTTTGGCCCCCTTCCTGAGATAGAAGAAGACGGAACGACATTTGACGAAAATGCATACAAAAAAGCTTCTTTTACCGCGCGGATACTGGGGATTCCAGCCCTTGCCGACGACTCCGGATTAGTAGTGGAATCACTTGAGGGGGTGCCGGGCGTATATTCTGCCCGGTATGCCGGGGAATCGGCTACTGACGAAGAAAACAATGCGAAACTCCTTAGAGCGATGGAAGGGAAAGAGAATAGGGGTGCGGCCTTTGAATGCGTTATATCGATTGCCGTGCCAACCGGTCCGGCGCTTACCTATGAAGCACGCTGTGAAGGAGAAATTACAACAGAACCCAGAGGAAAAAACGGCTTTGGTTACGACCCGATATTCTATTATCCGCCCCTTAAAAAGACTTTTGCTGAACTATCTATGGAAGAAAAAACCGGGGTCAGCCACAGGGGGCGGGCCATGGCAGAAGTGAAAAGCGAGTTTGCCAAGGTCATCATTTGGATCAAACAACGGTTGGCAGAGGCAAAGCCGCCGAAGCCGGAACATAGCCATAGCCACGGCTGAAAGCTCATAGCTATGAGCTTTCAGCTTTGAGCTTACTTTGGGAGGCTTGCAATGAAAAAGGTCAGGGCACATCTCATTATCAGCGGCCGTGTGCAGGGTGTCTGTTTTCGGATGGAAACGCGACGCGCGGCCAAACGCCAGGGAAATGTATACGGTTGGGTAAAGAATCTCCCGGACAGAACCGTAGAGACCATATTGGAAGGTAATGAATCAGATGTAAAGGCGATGGTGGAATGGTGCCGTAAAGGTCCTCCCGGATCACTAGTGACCGACATGAAGCTTAACTGGGAATCGTACAACGGAACGTACGATGCGTTTGAGATTGCCTACTAACTCTTCCGCGGCAATCCAAGGTTGCGAGTTACGGGTTGCGTGTTTGAAACCCGTAACTCGCAACCTTATTGTATATCCTAATTTTTTATTCTGAATAAAATAGTTGGTTAATTATTAGGCAGGCATGGACAAAATTATAATAACCGGCGGCAACCGTTTACAAGGCACAGTGGCTGTAAGCGGCGCAAAAAATGCCGCGCTTCCGATTTTGGTATCCTCTATCCTCACCGATGGTTGGAATACCTTTTACAATGTTCCGGATCTCTGGGATATTCAAACTATTCAGCGTTTAATGGCAGACCTTGGCGTCCGTTTTGAGCAAGACGGAGGAGCGCTTAAGGCTGATGCGAGCGGATTGGCGAATTTCGAGGCCCCCTACGATCTGGTGAGAAAAATGCGGGCCTCCGTCCTTGTCCTGGGGCCTCTCCTGGCAAGGCTGAAAAGGGCCAGGGTTTCACTTCCCGGAGGATGCGCCATAGGCGCCCGGCCTATCAATCTTCATATTAAGGGGCTTCAACAGATGGGGGCCTCCATCACCTTGGACCACGGTTATGTGGAGGCCAAAGCGGATCAACTCAAAGGGAGCGACATCTACCTTGATGTCGTCACGGTAACAGGGACCGAAAACCTGATGATGGCGGCCGTCCTGGCAGAAGGAGTTACCGTGCTTCGCAATGCTGCCCGTGAGCCGGAAATAATCGCCCTGGCCGATGCTCTGAAGCAGATGGGCGCCAAAATCGAGGGAGCGGGCTCCCCGGTAATTACCATTACGGGTGTAAAAAAATTAAAACCGATATCGTACACCATCATCCCGGACCGGATAGAGACGGGGACGTTTATGGTAGCCGCCGCCCTGACGCAAGGGAATATTGAAATAGTAAATTGCGAGCCCTCCCACCTGGAGGCTTCAATTCACAAACTGCGGCAGGCCGGAGTCACTATAGAAAAAGGCAAAGCAAGTCTTCGTATACAGGGTCCGAAGCAGATACAGAGCGTTGATGTCAAGACCCTTCCTTATCCAGGATTTCCTACTGACATGCAGGCCCAGTTCATGGTTCTTATGAGTACGGCCAAAGGATTGAGCGTTATTGATGAAACCATTTTTGAAAACCGCTTTATACATGTGAGTGAACTTCAGCGAATGGGCGCGGATATCACCATATCCGGCAATTCCGCAGTGGTACGAGGTGTGAGCCAACTGAGCGGAGCGCCGGTCATGGCAACTGATTTAAGGGCCAGCGCGTCCCTGATCCTTGCGGGGCTGGCAGCAGAAGGGACAACAGAGGTTTCGCGTGTCTATCACCTGGATCGCGGATACGAACGTATCGAAGAAAAATTGTCGGCTCTCGGGGCAAATATCAAACGTGTCAAGGCCTGATAATGCCCCCACCCTCTGAGACCTTTTCAAGACCGTTAATTCCCCTCCTTTTATCTTATATGTCCGGTTTAACTGTCGGCCTTTATCTGCCGGGGATCAGTTACGCAGGATATCTGCTTGCCGCATTATTCTTCGGAAGTCTCTATTTTCTGTGGAAAAAGAGGCCCCTACGGCTCCTGCCTCTCCTTCTTTTTATCGGCTTGGGTTATATCGCCATACAGCCGTGGGTCGAGCCGTCTTTCCCTTCCAATCATATATCAAACTATATTGACACTAAGCCATGGCACATAAAGGGAACCATTATTGAAGCTCCCGGGATATCGGATGGAAGAACCGGTCTTGTGGTCGAGGTAGAGGCCCTTTCCCGGGCCGGACAGCGCTATCGGGTATGCGGCCGCCTCCGCCTGACTGTCCGCGGGGTCGTTTCTGATGTCTACCGGGGCAATACCGTGGCGTTTTTGGGAAGACTCAAGGCTCCCCGCAATTTTAATAACCCGAACGGTTTCGACTATAAGCAATACCTGGCCTTCCGCGGAATATGGGTAACATCTTATCTGGACGATCCGACCCTTTTTGTCCGGATCAGGGGAAAAGAAGCCCCTATTGTTCTGAAGATGTTGCAAGGCACCAGAAAGGCAGGGTCAGAACTTATTACGGCAGCTACAAGAGACGAAGACGCACAGGGGACCTTGAAGGCCCTTCTCCTTGGTGATCGCGGCGGGATTTCTTCCGATCTTCGAGAAGTTTTCAACCGAACCGGCCTGGGGCATCTGCTTGCCATATCCGGGCTCCATATCGGAATGGTTGGCGCTTTCTTCTTTTTTCTGTTTCGCATCCTGCTTAGCCGATCCGAACGTCTGCTTCTTGCGGGCACGGTCAGCAAGTGGGGAGCATGTTTGACAATTCTCCCCGTTTTATTCTACGGCCTTTTAGTAGGGATGTCGCCATCCACCCAGCGGGCCGTAATAATGGTGCTGGTCTTCCTGATAGCGATTATCCTCGAAAAGGAACACCATCCGATAAATACCCTGGCCGTGGCAGCCTTCATTATACTGATAGTCGCCCCTGTCTCCTTATTTGACATATCGTTTCAGCTCTCCTTTATTGCCGTATTTTCTATTCTGTTCGGATTGCGTTCCCTCCCGTGGAAAGTAGCGCCATCTGATTCCAGGTCTTCTCTGCTTCTGAAAAAACTGGGGACCTTTGTGGCGGTCTCTTTTTTTGCCATCATAGGAACCCTCCCCTTGGTCCTTTATTACTTTAATCAGGTCTCCCTTATCGGACTCATGTCAAATTGCATCACAGTGCCGATAGTAGGCTTTCTGGTGCTTCCCCTCGGCATGCTGGCAATGCTGGTCCTGCCGGCAAGTTTTTACTTGGCTGTCTGGATTATGAAAAGCAGTGGAATGTTGGTATCGATACTCCTTGGGGCGGTATCCTTCTCTTCGAACTGGTCGTTCGCGGCGATAAAAACCGTTACACCAACCCTGTTTGAAATAGGACTTTTTTATGCTCTGGCCGCCACTCTATTAAACTTAAAAAGAAAATATTTACGCACCATAGCGGTCCCTTTACTCCTGGTGATTATCTCAGCGGATGCGTTTTATTGGATGGGCGAACGGTTCCGGCACCGGGATCTCCGGGTTACCGCAATCGACGTGGGGCAGGGCAATGCAACCCTTTTGGAGCTGCCAAAGGGTCCCTGCATCCTGATTGATGGCGGTGGGTTCTTTGATAACAGCTTTGATGTGGGCCGATCCGTGGTAGCACCCTTTTTATGGCAAAAGAAGATCGCGACAATCGATTATATTGTTCTATCCCACCCCCAGGCCGACCACTTAAACGGGCTCTTATACATCGCCCGCAATTTTAATGTGCGTGAGTTCTGGTGCAATGGTGAACCCGGTTACACGGAAACATATAGGACTCTCCTGGATATCCTTTCAGAAGAAGATATCCCCACAGTCCGGTTGAACAGGGATTCAAAGCCAAGAATCATCAACGGGGTCCGGCTGAATGTACTTCATCCACCCGCTGATTTTCTGAGCCATACCGGCAGCAACCCTAACGAAAATTCTTTAGTAGTGAAAGCCGTCTTTGGTGAAACAGCTTTCCTTTTTCCAGGAGACATAGAGGCCGAGGCCGAAAGGGAACTCACCGCTCATGCCGAAACCGAATCGAAAAGCAATATATTGTTAGCGCCTCACCACGGCAGCCGCACCTCCAGCACCCCTGTTTTCCTGGATTATGTCCAACCTGATATCGTTATCTTTTCAGCACGATCGAGCAGCCGCTTCAGACACCCCCATCCGGAAGTCTTAAAACGATACAAGACGCGGAATTGTAAGATGCTTCGGACAGACCGGGATGGCGCGATTATGATTACGACTGATGGGAAGGAGGTGAGAATCAAAAAGTATCTACCGGGGATACGATAAAACCTGCCGGACCTGATCCATGAGCCTTAGGAGTTATTAAAATCTATAGCGTACCGTTGAGGTCTTACAACAATTGAATTGACGAGCTAAAGTAGGTTGGATATAAGTTAGCCATAGAAACAATCTTAACTCCTTGTGCGTTTAAAAATATAATTCTGCCATGCCAAAGATACGAATACTTCCTGAAAATCTTTCCAATAAAATCGCGGCGGGAGAGGTGGTGGAGCGGCCCGCCTCTGTGGTCAAGGAACTCTTGGAGAATGCCATTGATGCGGAAAGCACTAAGATCGTTATTGAGATAGAGGCAGGTGGGCGCAAGCTGATCCGGGTATCCGACAATGGGATTGGAATGAGCCACGACGACGCGCTCCTTTCTCTGGAACGGTATGCCACGAGTAAGATATCACGAGATGAAGATCTGTTCGCCATAAAAACCCTCGGGTTTCGAGGGGAGGCGATCCCGAGTCTCGCCTCGGTTTCCCGGATGGAAATGGTCACCCGAACCAACAAAAACGATGCAGCGACCCAAATCACGATCTCCGGGGGAAAGATCAAACAGGTCTCCGAGATCGGTGCTCCCCTCGGTACCATGATTACTGTAAGGGATCTCTTTTTTAATGTCCCTGCGCGGCGTAAATTTTTAAAAACTGTTCAGACCGAAACGGGGCATATCACCGATTGTGTCACCCGCACCGCCCTTGTCTATCCGAACATCCATTTTAAATTAATCCATAACCACAAGACCATGGGAGACTGGACAGCCACAGCCGACATATCCCACAGGATAGTCGATATCCTGGGCCGCGATCTATGGGGAAAGATGTGCGAAATAGATTATGAGAGCGACAACATTCAATTGCGCGGGTTTGCGGCAGCGCCCGATGCCTCGCGCACTACAAAACGAGGCCTTTATGTTTACGTAAACGGCCGTTTTATCCGGGACCGTGTAGTCGGCCATGCCGTTATGGAGGCCTATCACGGCAGGCTGATGAAAGGGGTCTTTCCCGTAGCGGTACTTTTTGTGAGAGTCCCTCCGACGATGATTGACGTAAATGTACACCCCACCAAAAGCGCGGTCCGGTTTGCGGCACAAAAGCAGGTCCATGACGGAGTGGTTACAGGGATCACCTCTGCCCTGAAGTCGCTGGACCGTCCCGGTGCAATTAAAAAATCGGCGCCGAACATCTTAGAAAGGTCTGCTGAACCGCTCCCTTCTTATTCGCGTACCGCCTCGCTGTTTGATCAATCGATACATAAGACTATCGCGCCATCATCGATTGCGGTTGTAAAGGAGCCTGAACCCGAGCCTTACGCAGGATCATACGATGCGGCCGACTTCGCCATTCCAGCTATGGCTGCGACGGCTGAATCGGCAGAAGTACCGCTCGTACAAGAAAAAGGATTTGCCGCCCTCAGACTAATAGGACAGATTCATAATTCCTATATTGTGTGCGAATCCCGGCAGGGGTTGATAATAATCGATCAGCACGCAGCCCATGAACGGATTCTGTTTGAAAAAATAAGATCTTCTTACAGCCGATCCAATGCCGCCTCACAAAGACTTTTGATACCGGAATCTCTGGAGCTTGGTTACAGAGAAGTTCCCATCCTTGAAAAACTTTTGGCGGACTTTTCAAAAATGGGGATAGAGATTGAGCCGTTCGGAGGACGCACCTACATGATTAAATCGGTCCCGGAGCTTCTCACAGGAAAATCCCTTGCGCCGCTGATTATGGAGATTGTGGAAACGGTGATTGAAACAGGCGCTTCCAAGGGAGTGGAAAAGTCACTCGATACGTGTTTCGCGGTGATGGCCTGCCATGGAGCCATAAGGGCGAATCAAGCGCTTACCGTCGAGGAAATGGAAGCCCTTTTGGAACAATTGGACGATCTGAATTTCCCCGCGCACTGCCCCCACGGCCGCCCTACCTGGGTGGAGTGGACGCTAAGGGATGTTGAAAAAATATTCAAAAGGATAGTATAAGGGCAGCGAAGGAGTAGATAGATAAAATCAAGCAATGCGCGACAGAATCATCAAGACTTCATACATACTCGTAGTTATTGTCCTCTCTTACCTCGTTTTCCCTCCTCTGACACGGTTGGAAGCCAAAGATTGGATGCTGCCCGAATTCGGGTCGCACGGGACCAAGCTCGATACGTTATCCGACAATATAAACCAATTAAGACAATCGGCCGATACGACCGTGATTCAATGTGTGAAAAGCCTCCCTGAATACCCACCCCGTTCCGGCAACCAAGTCGATTGTTATCTCATTAACGATACCGCCACAGATCTAATAGTAACAAGCGTTATCGCTCGCCTTGATGACAAAGTATTCCACTACAATTTTCCCGTTGATGGGGAGGAGAGCCTTTATCAAAAAACGACAAAAAAGTTTACCATAACGCCTATTAGCTCTGGAAGACACACCCTGCGCCTCAAATTTTTACTCCAGGAAATCCCTCTGTATAAACAAAACGAGCGAGAGCGTCACATTACTATAAAGTCGTGTTGCTTTCTTAATGACGGTTATTGCCTGCATCACGCGCCGGCATATGATACGCGGCTCATGAGAGAATGCTCCCTCGATTTTTCCCTGCACAAGGGCCAAACGCTCCCAGTCATGGTTTCGTTCGATTACAGCAGTGTCTCATCCGATTACAGGAGTGTCGCCCAAATAGCCCCGATCCCGTCCGGGAGCGTGGAGGAAGCCAACGCAATATTGGGCGTTGCCGAAGGGTTTTTCCGGAATCGGGCCTATCTAAAGTGTATATGGGTATCGAACAATATCGTAAAAAGTTATTCTCGTTATCATCTTCTCGATAAGGTTTTGTTTTTGATAGGAGAATCCCATTTTAGACTCCAATTGTATTCCGAAACGACTAAGATTGCTCAACAGCTGCAACAACAATTCCCCCAAAGTCGCTATAATTATCTGCTCATGCTCCGGGTACAGATGATCCATTACATGTCTCAAAGATATGTAGACGCCCTTGCCGGGTTCCAACGGTTTGATCATTGCACCGATGCTGAAATATTAGATTCGGCTCGATACATTGCCGCAAAATCGCATTACCACGAAAAACATTTCGCGCAAGCCAAACATATTCTAAAATCTATATATCCTAAATCATCATATTATCTGACCGCTCAATATCTGCGAGCGCTCTGCTGTTTAAAAAACAGTCAATACGACGAGGCGGTTACGGCCCTTAAAAACGTAGTAGAATCCAAACCGCGGATGACCCGTTTTCCGGCCACCTCGGAAATGAAATCGATATTTGGCCCTGAAATGGAGAAAGAAGGCTTGATTGAACAGTCTCACCTCCTCCTCGGAAAGATATTTTACCAACGAAACGAGTACGAAAAGTCGCTGAACGAATTTGACGCCATCTCTACGAGAAGTGATCAGTACTTCTCTGCTCTCACAGGAAAGGGATTGATTTTGCTTCACCTCGGCAGAAAAGACGAGCTTATACAACTCGTGGACAGTCTTTCTCAAAAAAGCCTGGAAAAAAGATTTCTCGCGGATGCCCGATTCAGCCTTGCTGGCACCTTACAAAAACAAGGAGACTATACGGGTGCCTGCGCATTCTACGAGGATGTCGTGCGGCGATGTCAGGAAGACCTATCCGTCATCCAATCTTTCGAAAACGATAGCCGGCAATTCAACGAGCTGTTCCTTTCTGTACTGGGAAAGAACTTATCCCCGGATGCTTTGCCTCTGACTTCTTTCATTTATCAAGAGGTCCGTAATTACCCACCGGTACGAACGAGCGTTTCCTTATTGTCCGCTCTCTTTCGCATAGAAAAAACGCTCGCGTCTATGAAAAGCCTTCTCATTGAACCGGAAATCAACTGCAAAAAGAGGCTTAATTTACTTTTTCAACTCGCAAACCAGTCGAAAGTAAAGACATCTCGAATTACATCGGATCCAAAAATGGCTGCAATCATGCAAGCGCATCAACGCATTGTCAGTAACGAAAAAAAAATCGAGGGAATGAAACAGACGGTAATTGTTCAAATTAAGCACGATATCCGCGAGGGCTTAACCGCCATCGCCGAAGGCCTATCCGAAAATCAAGACATAGGCAACCTACACATCATGGCGGCACAATTAAAGGAAGAAATTCCGCGAGCCATCCAAAATCGCTCTGGAGAGATTTTTACCCCCCTAAAAAAGGCGATCAAGGCATATGAACTGTCCCTTGAACAATATCCCCACAATCCTCATGAGGAACAGATTGTCTTCCAATTAGCAGAATACTACTATCTAAGGTCGAACCTTAAAATACAAAACCAACCTAAACCTTTTATAAAAACCAAGCCGAATTTCGATGAGGCTATTAAACTCTACGAGAGGTTGATTGCGGAATTTCCGCAGGGAGCTTATACGGAAAAGGCGCTTTACGCTCTTGGTATAGCCTATCAAAACCAGGGCTCACTTGTGCTCGCCAAAGATATCTTTCAACGCCTAATCGATGAATATCCCGATAGTTCCTTCGTGTCTGAGGTATTGCTTTGTCTTGGAGAAATTGCTTTTGACGAAAACAACTTTGCCCTGGCTGCCGACTGTTACGAGCGGTCGATTGCGTTGGGAAAACTGCCGGAACAGTATAGAGACAGTTTCCGTTACAAGCTCGCTTGGTCCTATTATCAGCAGGAACAATACGAAAAAGCATTCGCTGTCTTTGTCTCTCTTGCCGATCTGTTTGTACGCACCAACAGACTCCCGCTGCTCCAAGAGATGATCCATCAATTGGCGAAAGTACTTGGTGAATATAATTCGCTCCCCCATGTACGGAAGCTAATCAGTTTTATGGAAGGAACAACCGGCCACTTCCAACTCCTCAAAGATTTTGCCGACATCTTGTTCGCCAAAGAACGGTTTGAGGATGCCCTTATCGCCTACCAATGGACAATAGAATACTATCCGTTTCGCCCGGCCGCCCCGATTCTGCAGTCCAAGATTGAACAATGTCATCTCAGCCTGAACGATCAGGCAGCAGCCCATGCGGTGAGAGAAGCGTTGATTACAAGCTACGGGAAAGATACGCAATGGTGGGAACAAAACAAGACCGCAGAGGCCAGAAGACAGGCGTCATCGCTCATAGATGAGGCAATCAGGAATTCCACATTGTATCTTCTTGAGTTAAAAAATGAACGCAACTACCGTGAACAAATTGCATTTTATAAGGAAAACCTTACACACTTTCCGAGTACACAACAGGTTTATACAATCCATTTCTCCTTGGCGGAATGCTTCTATAAACTCGGTCAATATAAGGAAGCCCTGGCCGAATATGAAAAAACTATTCATAATAAAGAATTCGATAAGTTTGCCGAAGATGCCGCTTACAAGCGGATCCTTTGTCTGGAAAAAATTATCGAGCAAAACTCCCTTGACAAACCACCTCTACCGAATCAATGGATGCCGGAAGAACAACAATTGGTTGCCGCGGCTGATCATTTTCTTTACTCCTTTCCGCGGCAGGAAACCGCCCCTGAAGTGCTCTACAAAAAAGGAGAATTATATTTTCAAAAAAATATGTACGAAGAGGCAGTCAAGGCATTTGAACGGATCATCCAAGATTTTCCAGCAAGCAACGTCCGTCTTGCCGCGATGAAAATGCTCGCCAAATCTTATTTTAGTCTCCGGCATTTTGATCTCGCAGCACGCACATATGCCCAAATCATCGCTGAATGCGATCAAAAAATAACATCCACACAAAGTCAAGAATTACTGACGGCCCGGAGCAACGCCTTTAAGATGAAGGCGCTATGCAGGTACAAGGAGGCCGAATTACACCTCAAACAAGGGATGTGCCTGAAGGCGGCAGAAGAATTTGAGGCGACGGCAGCTACATTCCCAGAAATAGAAGTTGCTGACATTGCTTTGTTTCAAGCGGCCACGATCTACCAGGCCAATGGAGCCGCGGCAAAGGCCCTGGAAATTTTCCCGCAAATAGTAAAAGAGTATCCACAATCAGAGTCTGCTCCCAGAGCCCTTATGAAGATTGCCCTCGATCACGAGAGGAACGAGCGCCTAAGGGAAGCTGCCCGGACCTATGAAAGAGTTTGTCTTGAATATCCCAAATTTTCAGGAGCCCCCAAGGCCCTTTATAAGGCAGGGAGATTATATGAAAAAATGGAAGAATGGCCAAAGGTCATTACTATATTCAGCCTCTATCAAACAAAACTGAACCCCGACCCGCCCATGGCGATCGAAGCAATATTTCGGCGCGCTTATGCTATTATGAAGGCTGGTGACACTGTAAAAGCAAATGCCGCTTTTCACGCTGTTCAGACTGCGTACGACCGATATAAAAAGTATGACGCTACGCTCAGCGCCTACTATCCGGCCTGGGCACAATTTCTGATTAGTGCCGATTTTTACAAGCAGTATAATGAACTTACAATAGAGGAAATCAGCGACCGGGGCATGCAACCCAAGTTGGCATTGCTAAAAAAAGTTGTCCGGAATTACACCAAAACCGCGGAGTACAAAACAGCGGAATGGACCACCCAGGCCATGTTTCGGATGGGACTTGCTATAGACAGCTTTTGTGAGGAACTGCGAAATCGCTCTGCGTCCCTGTTGAACCGCGGCAATTCCTCGTATGCGTTGAACATCCGGCTCCGGCAAAGGATTGTCGAGTTTTTGAAAAAGGCGGTGTCATTCTACAAAAAAAACATTCAACTGGCGGAGCAAAATAAAATCGATGACATATGGATTGCCAGGTCCAAGGAAAACTTGACGAAAGACTATTGGGAAATTGGTCACCTTTATGAAAAAATTTATGCCCTTATAAAAGAAGCTCCGGTCCCTGAAACCCTCAACGACACCGAGGCCCGATCCTACCGCGAGGCTCTTTTATCCAATGCCGTACCATATCGCGACAAGGCTATTGAAGCGTATTGCAACAACACAAAGGGGTTTACGGCAAAGATCGCGTATAACGCATGGATAGACCAATCATATACGCGTTTAGCCTTGTTGAGGCCCGAACTATATCATCGAGACGAAACAATTCTTCTCGATGAGGACCGATCAGGACTCGGGTTTCCCGACCAACTTCTATTGAGGAAATGAGAACATGAAAAAATCTTACAGCAGGATTCTGGTGACACTTTTCCTGTATTGTATCATTGGCGGATGCAGCGAAGTTAGAGAGTTTTTGCCGACAGAAACGCCGAATACGATACGCATCCCCACCAGCAGTAAATTTTACCAGGCAGATATCTACTATAAAAACGGAAACTATGAAAAATGTCTGCAGGAATTGAAACAGCTGTTAACAACAAATAAAAATGATCCCTACGTACATTATAATTTGGGATTGGCATATAGCCGGTTAAAGAAAAATTTTTTAGCCAAAACCGAATATGAACTGGCACTGGCTTCGCAACTAACCGAAGATATACCCGAAATTTACAAGGAGCTTGGTGGTTTGTACCGAAGGCAGCATCTCTACGAACAGGCAGTTGATGTATACTCCAAGGCACTGAAAATTGTTCCCGGTTCCAGAGAAATCAGAAATTGTCTGGTCAATGCTTACCAAGAAACAGGAAACATGGAATTGGCTATCAGAGAATGTAAGAGGAAGCCAAGATTGTACTTTACCTTGGGCAATCTGTATTGTCGTTTGGGCCGGTATGACGATGCTCTTGCCGCTTATACCAAAGCGACCCTGGAGGACAATCCAAACCGTCGCAAGACGTATAACAACATCGGTATTGCTTACGGAAAGAAGGGTGACGCACAACAGGCATTGCAATTCTACCAGCGAGCCCTTGAAGAAGATCCCCGCTATATTCCTCCCCATATAAATATGGGGATACTCCACCGATCAATAGGAAAGTACGATCTGGCTGAAAAACACTATTTGCAGGCACTGAGTATTGCGTCTGACTGTCAGGCGGCCCTCCTGAATCTGGGGATACTATACGATATCTATATGAACAAACAGGACGAGGCCATCAAAAATTACCAGCGATATTGTCAACTGGGCGGCCCCCGATCCGCAGAGGTACGAGAATGGATCGAAACGATTAAACAAAGGAAACAATCGATATGCGCTGTTTCAGACTCTTGAAAAGGCTCTTTCCGGCGGTAGCACTGGGAGTTGTTCTTTTGTTAACTCTTGGTGCCGAAGTCTTTGGTGATTACCGTTCTCCCGATGCAGTTGACGGTCCCGACTCTGAGGTGTTCGCCATCGACCGTAACGCGGTCAAAATGGACGCGATGAACATCTGGGGAAAGGTTGATAAACCGACGATCATGTATGTCATACCCCGGGCTCACATCGAGATCGAGATGAAATTGGACGACGAGTACTTCTCATCAATTGATCCCGATGCGATGCCGTATCTCTTCGGTGAACAGGAGACAGTGGTTGAGACCCAACAAGCCAGCCAGGCTCTTTTCCCCGATTCCTTTTCTGCTACGAATACTCACGATGTACAAAATGGACTCTGTACCTCATGCCATTATCCTGAGATGCTGATTCCCCATGACGATCGCAACCGGCACCTGCTAACGAAACTCAATCATATCTGTCTGCAATGCCACCCCCTTAATTATTATCGCGTTGCCTGGAAAGAGGTCGAACGTGCGATTTTTTGCGAAAGCAGTGATTATTTGAATGAAGCCGTCTGTGAACATTGTCATCCTGGGTGGATACAACAAGCAGGGAAATATAAATCGAGCGACACGCCGGATGAGCACGCATACAATGCCAATGAATTATGTAAAATCTATCACAAATTTAGAGCGGCTAAGCCCAGGAAGAACAGATGAACCTTTTCGGTTTCATTACCGAGAGCTCTGCACAACGCAACATTTTTTCTCCCACCATTTCTCCCATTTTTCTTTATCGCTTCCGAAATCTTCCCGCGTAATTTTGCTAAGCGCAAATGGCACAACGTCGATATAATAACTTACAATTGTATTCTCAACTACGTGAGATCTGTCACTACATTGATGTCGAGACCATTTGTATACAGCCCCGTAGACTTTCACACCGGTAATAGTGAGATACTTCCCGTATAACGATCTCAATTTTTGGACCTCGGGGAGCGTCTCGTATTGTAGTCCTAATTCTTCAGCGCCCTTGACCCACCGTTCAATTATTTGGTAATCATCTACTTTCGGAGGAGCTATGCCCGGCGCCGACGATGTTGTTTCTCGTTCTTTTAATCGTAACGGAAACAAATCGATAAGTGATGGGACCGCTTTTTTAGCCCGGGGGCCGATCCTGCCGAGAGCAAGGGCGGCATAAGCGCGCGTTCTCACATTTGTATCATTGTTAAGCACTTCGATCAGTGCAGGGACTGACGGTTCACCAATTAATACCAGATGAACACACGCTAAATAGCGCTCAACCTGTCTGCTCTCCATGCCTGAACAATAATCGTTAATTCCTGACGGATTGTCGGGCTGATCAGCTGTCCTCAACCAAGCAATCAAAGTTGACACATCACCCATATCCGCCGCCCTTCTAAAGTCTTGCACAGTCGGCCTTTTTTGGGTAATGGCGCAACCAGAGCACACAACGAAAAGTGTTGCCACTACACACATCAAAATATTTTTAACAGGCTGGGTTAACATTTTTTTTTGATCTACCCTTGCGTTGTCGTTAACTATATAAATTTGCAGAGCCAAACGCTCTTGTAAACAAAAAAACTCCATGATACTTGCAATTCCGTTTAAATTTCGATAGTTCTTCATTTATATGCCCACGGTAATTGAATTGTGATAATTCATATATGACGGGTGTACACCTTATGTACGATAGAGCATAACGTTTACGCAATCAAAGAGAGAAAGGAGTACTATATGGGAATCTTACAATTTATCAAGCTCTTCTTCATCCAGGGCGGTTTCTTTATGTATGCCATCCTTATTGCTTCGATATTCGGTCTGGCAATTATTATAGAACGTTTCTACAAGATAGCAATTGGGTTCAAAATCAATTCCGGAGGTTTCATGAATGGCATATTTCAACACATCGAAAATAAAGAATTAGACAAGGCGCTGCAATTATGCAACCAATCAAAAGCTCCCCTTCCCATAATTATTAGGGCAGGTATAGGAAAACTGAACCGCAGTGAATCTGATATTCAAACTGCCATTGACGAGGCCACGTTAGAACAGCTCCCCCGTATTTCCAAAAGAACCGAATACCTCAACATGATTGCCAACGTTGCCACGTTGTTAGGACTTTTAGGAACCATTCTCGGACTTATTCAGGCCTTTCAGGCAGTAGCTCATGCAGATGCAACCCAGAAAGCCACAATGTTGGCTGGTGGTATCTCTATGGCATTGAACACAACCGCCTTTGGCTTAATCGTAGCCATCCCCTGTATGATTAGTCATTCGGTATTAAATTCGATGTCGGATAGGATCCTTGATGAAATCGATGAATTCTCTTTGAAGTTGATTAACTTTCTAAAACAACATCAGCTCGTCAAATAAGACTTTCCCTTGATTTGTAGACCTAAATTATAACCTGGGTGCGGCGCAATATCATGATTAAACGGAACTTAGGAAGAAAAAAGACTAAAAAAACTATCGAGCTTTGCATGACTCCGACCTTGAATCTGTTTATTGTTCTGATTCCGTTCTTGTTGTTGACCGCCACCTTTGTGCAAACCTCTGTGATAGATCTTTTCCTTCCTTACGGCTCGCAACAAACCACGCCGGAGCCGAAAGAGAAAGAAAAGGTTTCCCAGGACACATTTCTCATTTTGTGCATTGCTCCCAAGGGATTCTATCTTCTTGCTTCAGATAGGCTTTTAAAAATTATTCCTAAAGACGCTGAATATGACTTTGATAAACTGGAAACCGCTCTTCGAAAAGTCAAAGAGACGTTTCCGGAACGACAAACCGTTATTATTGAATCAGAGGATACCGTTATTTACGATCACATCATCCACGTCATGGACCGGTGCCGCGCCTGTGGCTTGATGAATATTACTTTAGCCGTTGGCAGAACATAAAAAGAGAGCTCTCAAAAAGTAGCGAGGCCAGCATGTCCAATCACATTATTAGAAGCAGGATTCTTCAAAAGCGTCTAAGACGACTCGAGCGAAAGCGAAATTTTTCCCTTCGCTTAACACCCCTGGTCGATGTGTTCATAATCTTGTTGGTTTTTCTGCTCAAAAACTTCTCCGCTACCCCGGATGTTTCCCTGCTGGCTAAAGATTTCCTTTTACCAATATCGACGGCCGACAAGTCTCTGGAAATGTCTACGACCATCACAGCAACGGAGCAGGCAATTCTCATTAATGGTGAATTCACCGATACCACTGAAAACTTGAGTAATCAAAAAGAGCTATTCAACGAAAAAGTCTACAACAAGCTCCTGCAAAACAAAGAAAAAACCCTCTTGATTGCAAAGCACAATCCACACGTCCACTTTCAGGGAAAGATAATAATTCAGGCGGACAAACGAATTCCATACAAGGTCATCAAACGGTTAATGTACACCTGCGGGCAGGCAGAATTTGGAAGGATTGCGCTTCACGTTCTTAAGAAAGAGACATAAACTGTAATGAACCCGCGACCGTCAAAGGCAATTCCGACACATAACCATGAAAAACATGCCCTGCAACTGAGTGTCATCGGGGAATCGGGAGAGTCCCAAAAACTTCTGGTGACAAAACGGTTGGTGACTGCCGGACAGAAGAAAAAAAATGATATCGTCCTACAATGCTACCTGAAAAAGTTCGATCTCCTGAAAAAAAGGGGCAACGGATACGAACTCTTTGTCCCTGACGGCATCACCGGAACGGTCCACACAGATAAAACAGAACCGATATCTCTTGATAGCCTCAGGAAGTTACAATTATTAACTAAAAAGAAGCATGGCGATATTCTTCCCTTTTCCCTTGGAAGCAAGGCCGAGCTTTTCTTTGAAACTTGCCGGCTTACATTGGAATATGTGCCGATTCCTCCGCCTTTACCTCGAACCAAAACCAAGACAGGGCTTCCGAAAAAATATCGCTTCGGTTTCCTTGAACGGGATCAAAAACCGTTCTGGATGATCGTTCTCATGTCCTTTTTTATCCATGTATCCTTCTTGCTCTATTGTAAAACAGTTCCTCTTCCCTCCGCACATCAGATTACCCTGTCCGATATCCCGGAAAGGTTCGTGCAACTCATTATCAAACCCAAGAGCATAAACCCTTTTGAAAAAAGACCGCCGAGTCCCTTTGCCAAGCAAACAGTTACGAAAAAACCCCCTGCCAAAAAAGAAGCCCCCAAAGCAACGAAGGCCGCAACTAAACAAAAGGGGGAAACCAAGAAAACCGGTTCACGAAAACAAGAGCCTTCTTTGATTGCAAAAACAAGCAACCATGGCCCACCAATTGACAAAAAGATGGATATTACTTTGATCGGGATCTTGGGGCAGATTTCTTCCGGTTCATCTTCCCAATCAGAGTCGGCAATCGACTCGCAGCTCGGCCTTCTCGCTGCAAATGCCGTTGGTGGAGGAGAAACGATACTACACCAGGTCGAAAAGATTGTGGCAAAAGGAGAGAGCATGCACGATCTGGATGACGAACTGTTATTCGGAGAGGAAAATAATGCCTTACTGGCCAAGGAAATTGATAATCTGGTGACAAAACACCAGGAGACAGATACGGTCAATCTTCCGAGCCGGGGTGATGTAGGTCTACAAAAAATCACACGCATCAAAACATCCGGCCCAAAAAACAAACTGCGAACTTCGGAGGTAATTCTGGAGATAGCGGCATCCCATAAGCTCAGTATGACGCAGTGCTACAATCACGCCCTGATGCTCGATCCCAATCTGAACGGGAGGATTGTAGTGGAGTTTACTATTACGGCCAAGGGAGACGTTGTTGAAGTCAAAATCGCTTCTTCCACTCTCAATCATGCTAATACAGGCTTGGAAGAGTGCGTTATCAATATGATCCGACTTTGGACCTTTCCTAAGATTACTAAAGGGACAACAACTGTTGTATCTCCCTTTGTCTTTTTTCCTGTTCTATAAGCCATTAGTCGCTATTCGTTCAAATACCGCATCACACCCTTCCAAAATCGTCCTCAAACCGCTCAATATCATCTTCACCAAAATAGTCTCCCTGTTGGATCTCAATGAACACCATCTCTTCTTGTCCGGGATTTGTGACACGATGGGTCCCACCGCGGGGAATGTCAACAGATTCTCCTTTTCCCAGAGGAATCTCCTGGTCATCAAGGGTTACCACGGCATTCCCTTTGATAATATGCCAATGCTCGCTTCTTTTCTGATGGCGTTGGAGGGAAAGCCTTTTGCCCGGATAGACAGTAATCCGCTTGACCTTGTGATCCGGCTCGTCTAACAGGACCTCATAAAACCCCCACGGGCGCTGACTCTCGTCGGACTCCTCCTTTTCAGCCTTCACCAATTCCACACGCACGGTATCTCCCTCGCTCACTGATTCCAGGAGCTGAGGATCATCTTCCAACTTACCCAGAACATTAACTTCAGTAACCAGCCGACATTCATCGCCCTGGGAGATCGGCGTAGGTCCAAAAGGGATCGCGAGAGATTGGCCCTCGACCCAGAAACAGACCGTGCCGGGATCTACTACCTGCCGTGCATCGGCTTCTAATTCACTCTCCACAGGCACACTGAAGTAAACCTCATCGCCCCAGGTATGGGCGTCGGATTCACAAGGCAGCGCATCAAGCAGCTTACGCGCAGTGGGTGTGTCCTCAAGAAGGGCGGCCACCTCGCCTTGACCCCAGGAAATACGAATTCGCATCAGAAACCTCCTCTTTTTCCTTCTTTTAGGTTTTTACGAAACCATCAACCTCCCTTGGTTAAGGTGTTGTCCATAGTTTTGTCACATATAATTTGCTTAATTAATTATAAAAACAATACAGTTCGACCACAATTTTGTCAATGAATTTGTCACAAATTTGGTGGCTTCGCAAAAAGTCTTTAGGAGAACCGTACAGGGCTAAAATGTTTGACCGCCTTTTCATATCCCTCCCGGCTTCCGATATCCCACCGCTTCCCGAGAGAACGAAAGGCATAAATAGTTTCGATTTTGTGTAGCCATGCAATAAAATGACCTGGCGCATCAGGGTTATTTCCTTCTGACAGGTACTCTCTTATGCGTGGAAGTGTATAGGGTGTAAAGATATAAATAGGGGGTACCAGATATTGTGATTTGGGATTCGCTGGTTTTTCGGCAAAATCGATGACTTTGCCATCCTGATCGAATGAGACGACTCCTGAGTGTGACAATATCTCTTTCTTCTCTTCATATAGTGCACAAAGAACATTAGAGTGTTTTTTATTATAAAATTGAACAAGCGCTTCTAAATTCCACTCAAAGATGTTGTCACACCCCATCACCAAAAGGGGATCAAAAATATCGCCATGTTCCATGGCGAATGCTATATCCCTGATCGCCCCTAACCGGTTTTCATCGGTTGTGGTCCCATCGTTTACAATCCGGATCGGTTTTTCGGTCGGAGCAGTTGCCGCCCATGTTACAAATTGCGGCGCAAAGCGATCATTTGTAATCAGAAAAATCTCGTCGATTTGGTCTACTTGATTGATCTGTTCCACTGAATAATCGATCACGGGCTTGCCGCCGACCATAAGCAACGCTTTGGGAGTGGTCTTTGTCAGCGGGTAAAGTCTGGTTCCGTATCCTGCGGCAAGAAGAAGGGATTTCATAATGTGGGTTACGGGTTGAAAAAAGCAAGGTAACAAAAATTACACTAAACTACGTACCAATATCAAGAGATTCATGCAATACGAAAAGACAGAACGAAAATGGAACTGAAAACTCGCACCCCGAAACCCGCAACTCGTAACACCCCCTCCTGTTGTTGATACCTGCTCGCACAATGAAAGCAACCACCCTCCTCATTGGAGAAAAAATCAGTGTTAATTTGAGTTGACACACTCATATCATCGCGATAATATGAGTATATGGAATCAAATTATTACATCCCAAGGATGGTGGAGGAGTATGCCTTTGATGAAACTCTGACCGGAAGGCATATGATCTTTCTGGCAGGTCCGAGACAGGTCGGAAAGACTATGCTGGCCATGAACTGGTTGAAAAAAAAGGGCTGTGCCTCTCTCTATTTCAACTGGGATGACATCTCAACGCGACATGCCTACCTTGCTGATAGCCGTTTTTTTGAGTCACCCGCCAGGTCACTCGGCATTCAGGACCCCTGGATAGTATTTGACGAAATCCACAAGCGCAACCGATGGCGAGATATACTAAAGGGAGTCTACGACCTCTTTCGAGATGAATTTAGATTCCTGATTACCGGCAGCGCCCGTCTCGATTTGTTCCGCCGTTCGGGTGATTCACTCGTGGGCAGATACAATCTGTTCCATATGATGCCCTTGAGTATACGCGAGGTGACCCACACGCAACCCGACCCCTTTTTTCTGCAAGAGACAGACCACGTAAGGATGGCAGAGATTTTCGAGGAAAAAGTTTCAGAGCCGATAGGTCCGAACATTACCGAGGCATATGAGCAGTTCTGGCAATACGGGCCCTTTCCGGAACCTTTCTTAAAGCAGAATAATCGATTTTGCAGAAAATGGCACCAGGATTACCTTAGCCTGGTGGTCAGACAGGACCTGAGGGACATAAGCAGGGTAGTGGAATTGGATAAAATAGAAAATCTCCTTTCACTTCTTTCCCCCAGAATTATGGCGCCGCTTTCCATGGCGAACCTGGCGAAAGAGCTTGAAGTCGCTCACACAACAATAAAAAGCTGGCTGGAACAGTTGAAGAAATTATATCTGGTTTTTCCGGTGGCGCCTTGGACGAAAAAGATTCCAAGGGGTATTAAGAAAGAAAAGAAATGGTATTTCCTTGACTGGTTCTATGCGCCCGATGGGGCCGCGCGTATGGAAAACATGGTGGCGACTTACCTCTATCGCACCTGCCTCGCCATGACCGATATGGGGTATGGCAATTACCGCCTTCATTACGTGAGAACTCTGGATAAAAAGGAGATTGACTTCGTTATTGTCCGCGACAATCAGCCCCTCTTGGTTGTGGAAGTTAAAATGGGGGATACCACGGTATCCAGGCCGCTGAGGGACCGTAACAGGTGGTTTCTCAATACGCCCACCATCGGCGTTCAGGTTGTTAACCGAAGAGGCATGCTCCAGAAATATCCGGACAATACATGGATTATGAGTGTTGAAAGGTTCTTATCCCTCTTGCCCTGAAAATTTAAAAGCCCCAATAACACAACCTTTTTCATAACAATTCCCCCAAGCGCAACCATCCACCCTCATTGGAAAAAATACGTTTGAGGTTTTGATATGCTTGTGATACCATTACATTTATCATGGTTGTGATTATGGCAAGTTCAACTATGATTTCACGCAAACAGATATCCAGGAAACAGTGAAGGGAAAGGATTCGTATGGAAGACAGGGTGACCAAAAAGCCATCCAGGAGCATAGCACCGGTGGTAAACAAGGTCAGCACAAGGAATTGCACAACGGATTTTGCCTATTGGCAAAAGGAGTCTTACCAGACACGAATAGCAACATTGGAACGAATTCGGCAAGAATATCACAGGTGGAAATACGATGCTGAACCAAGACTTCAAAGAGTTTATTCAATCGTTAAACGATAACAACGTGCGATATCTTGTGGTCGGCGGATATGCGGTCGCACTGCATGGGTATCCACGTTACACGAAAGACTTGGATGTCTGGATCTACTTGGACCAAGAAAACGCGATCAATATTGTCAAGGCATTGGATCAATTCGGATTTGGATCGCTTAAGTTGCATGCAGAAGACTTTATGGTTTCTGGCCAAACAATTCAATTGGGATATCCTCCCTGTCGCATTGATCTCATCACGTCGCTCGAAGGTGTAGACTTTCAACAATGTTATGCTTCAAAGGTGCAGGTTACAATAGATGATGTCATGGTGAATTTCATTGATCTAAAAAATCTCAAAAAAAATAAGAAGGCAACAGGTCGTTTACAAGATCTGGCTGATTTGGAGAACTTAGAATAGCGAAGATGTCTGGCTGCCTCTCACAATGACAAAAGCAATAGACCGCGGATTTGCGGTATTATCCTGCAATGATGCTTTAAAATAAGTGTCGGGGGGTTGAGTTCAATCTACCTAGGTTGGCTCATCGAATCATAATTTTCCTCGTAATTATTCTGCTACTTGTTTTATTATTTTTCGTGGCATATAATGTCCACAGGTATTGTAAGGGTGATACAATTACGCTTGCTTCCTGGCAATTCTCTCGCGACCTACCACCTGCTATAACAATAAAGGGCATTGTACAATTGAAAGGTTTTCCCACGGATAGTGCTTATGTTAATCTTTATTCCAAGAAAAATAATAAACAATTACAGGAGCAGAAGACGACCTCCGACGGTATGTTCATATTTGCTGATTTGGATCCAAAGAGTGCGTACGAAATCGAAATCAAGACTGAGTATGGGCGTAGAAAATATTCTGTGGAAAATGACAATGTCAACAGGAAAGGCGTTGTGGATTTTAAGGAGATAGAAGCAGTCGAAAATGTCGCGTTGGGGAAACCGGTTATCTTTAATTTTGCAAAGTCTACAAAGGAAGGCTCAATCATTAAGACGGAAATGTCTCAGCCGTTCTATTATGAGATATACAGCATGTATACGTAACAAACCCCTCCCAAGAAATATTTTTATATCATTTTGACACCTTCACTTCTCAACTTTTCCAATCATAAAGCGAGACCTTTAACTGCCATTATGATCCCGCTATAAGCGGGATTCACCGCGTGCCCGTGATGCGGCAGTATTTGTCAAAAAAACCGCTAAAAACAGGCATATTTACACACCCCTCTTTTTTTGATACCTTCCTCATGAAATGAAACCAAAGATCCAGTCCATAATGGGCCCTGATGGGCTCCTTTCAAAACATTTTGAGTCATACGAGGTACGCCATGAGCAGATCGCCATGGCAGAGGCGGTAACACGTGCGATTGAGAATGAACGGCACCTGGTGGTGGAAGCAGGTACCGGGGTGGGTAAGAGCCTTGCGTATCTGATCCCTTTTATCGCATGGACGAAAGATGAGCAAAAAAAGGTGGTTGTCTCTACCTATACCAAGACGCTACAGGAACAATTGGTCCGAAAGGACCTCCCTTTTTTGGAAAAGGCGCTTGGAATCGATTTTCAGTACACCCTTTTGATGGGGAGTGAGAACTATTTGTGTTTAAGGAGGCTTTATCGGTCGGCAAACGCGGGACTCTTTGACAGCAAGGAACAGATCCGTACGTTGGACCGAATCCTCAAATGGTCGGTTACCGCAAAACAGGGCATACGGTCTGAACTCGATTTTGAAGCGCCATCGGGCATGTGGGGGAACCTCTGCCGGGAGACAGAGCTGTGCATGGGGAAAAAGTGCACCTATTTTGACCGATGTTTTTATACCCATGCCCGGAAAAAGGCACAACACGCGCATATATTAGTTATCAACCATCATCTCTTTTTTGCAAATATCGCTTCCGGCTATCGCGTACTTCCGAAATATGACGCTATAGTATTTGACGAGGCCCATTTGATCGAGGATGTTGCGACCAACTATTTAGGAAGCGAGGTCTCGAACATTCGACTGAAGTATTTGACCGACAAGATATACAACCCAAAGACGAAAAAGGGGTTCCTTTCTTACGCGAAGATCTCTGAGACCCTTTCCGGCGAGGCACAAAAAATAATCGAACAGGTCGATATCGGCCAGAGACAGTTTTTCGGAGATATTCTGATAAAATTGGAAGGAAAACCCGGCACACACAGGATCCTGGCCAAAGATTTTGTGCCCAACACCCTGGCCGAGCCTTTAAAAGAATTTCATCACATCCTCGGAAAGCTCTTGGACGTGACCAAGGATGAAGAGGACAGGACCGAACTTGACGCGGCCCGCATGAGGTGCGTGGAGATCGTAAGCGATGTGGAGATTTTTTTGAACCAGGCCCTTGAAAATCATGTCTATTGGGTGGACATTCAGGAAAGGAGAAAGGGTGGACACCGGGTGGCGGCCAAGATGGTCCCGATAGAGATAGCGCCGATTTTAAAACAGGAACTATTTGAAGAGACGTCCCGGGTTATCCTGACCTCGGCTACCCTTTCTGTTGGCGATTCCTTTGAATTCTTTAAAGGGCGCGTCGGATTTGAGGAGGGAGACGCACTAAAGGTTGACTCCCCTTTTAATTATCAAGATCATGCGCTCCTTTACAGTATGAGGGATATGCCTGATCCGGGTCTTGAAAATCAGAAATTTAACGCCAAGGTCCCGGAAATAGTAAAAGATATTCTTGTTATTTGCAGGGGAAGGGCCTTTGTACTTTTTACCAGTTATCACCTTCTCAACAGTACTTATAATGAACTTAAGGATACCCTTTCCGGCATGACGCTCCTTAAACAGGGCGAGCTCCCCCGTTTTGCTTTGCTTGAAAGATTCAAACAAGCTGAAAATGCGGTCCTTTTCGGCACGTCGAGTTTCTGGCAGGGAATCGATGTACCGGGAAAGGCCCTCGAATGTGTGGTTATCACCAAGCTCCCTTTTGCCGTGCCGGACGACCCGATTACACAGGCAAAACTGGAACAGATTCGAAAGACGAATAAAAATTCTTTTATGACGTATCAGGTGCCGCAGGCGGTCATTCTTTTCAAACAGGGGTTCGGACGACTGATACGGACGAAAAAAGATACCGGAATGGTCGCTGTCTTAGACCCCCGAATTCACACAAAGGGGTATGGCCGCTTTTTTATGCAAGCGCTTCCGCCCTGTCCACGCACAGAGGATCTTGATACGGTAAGGGAGTTTTTTGAGCGAATCAAGTGATGTCTGCCGATTGGATGAGTTCGATTTGTACAAATAGAACAAGAATGGTATATTGTTGTTAATTGGATGAAACTCTCTGTGGCGTGGTAGAACAATGGAGTGCTGGAGTAATGGAGTATTGGAAAAAGAATAACCACCACTCCATTACTCCATTACTCCAGCACTCCATGACCAAACAATAAGGATTCACTTAAATGAAATCAACAAGCACCGCCAAAACACATACGATAGACGGCATCTCGCTTATGCTTGCCCGGCCCGCGGATCTTCCGCTCCGGTGGGTGGGACAGGATGATCTCATCAAGCAGGTCCTTGCCGCCTGGATGGTTATTCATGAAAAAGACCTACCTTTTAATCCACGTCTGATCGGAAAACCAGGGGTGGGAAAGACAACGTTGGGATATGCTTCGGCGCGTCAATTGGGACGAGAGGTCTACCTCTTTCAGGCCACGATGGATACCCGGCCTGAAGATCTTATCGTCACTCCTGTTATGGGCGGAGACGGCGCCATCAAATATGCCGCCTCTTCCCTGGTCACCGCTATGATCCGAGGCGGGGTCTGTATATTAGACGAGGGTAACCGTATGAGTGAAAAATCGTGGGCGTCGCTCGCGCCTTTATTGGATGATCGTCGGTATGTGGAGTCGATCATTACCGGCCTTACAATAAAGGCACATCCGGATTTTCGATTTACCGTCACAATGAACGATGACGCTTCTACATATGAAATCCCTGAATACATTCATTCAAGGTTACAACCGCAGATCTTTATCGACTTTCCGGAACGAGATGATGAGCTTCTGATTTTAAAAGAAAATCTCCCCTTTGGCGACAAAGAGATTCTGGAATATGTGGTTGATTTCCTTCAACGGGCCCATGTAGCGGATGAGGTTTACAGCGTCCGGGACGGGATAAATATGGTCCGGTATGCCATGAAGATGATGCACAGAGGCAAGGTCTCAAAGGAAGACGCACTCCACCGGGCACTATTAATGATATTGGGAGAGGAAGCGATTAGATACTCTCAGCCATGACGCTTTGTTTGGATCGAGAAACGGAGATGTCCGAATATCGAAATCCGAAGCACGAAACTCGAAACAAATTCAAATGACCAAAATACAAAATTCAAAACAATATGACTTAGAGAATCGTGCGCTTCGTTTACAAGAAATGCAGTACTGCGCAATATTGAATACCGTTTTGAACGTTTGATATTTGAATTTAGGATTTGTTTCGGATTTCGGATTTATTCAGAGCGGTGCAAAAATCCAGCAACCTGGATTACATGAATGAGCTGTTTCATGCTCCAACATTCTGTCTTGTGATGTGTTGAATACGTGTCTCCATCGCCTCAATCAACGGCTTCAGCGTACTCGTGTCTTTAGCTGAAATGGCTATTGCGTTTAGTTGCCTGCATTTTATTTCCGCAAAATCCTTCTCAACAAGGTCCTCTTTATTAAGAACTTTAAGGGTTGAAATGTTATTAAGACGGAGTGATTCTAAGATCTGTTCCACTGATTCGATCTGCTGCGTGAGACGGGGATTGCTGATGTCGATCACGTGAAGAAGAAGGTCCGCATCCTCCAGTTCTTCCAGTGTGGCCCGAAACGCAACAACAAGGTCTTTCGGGAGATCCCTTATAAATCCAACAGTATCAGTGATAATTACTTCCGTATCACGCGGGAATTTCAACCTTCGGCTCGTAGGGTCAAGGGTGGCAAAGAGACGATTTTCGGTCAATATATCGCTCTTTGTAAGAGTATTCAACAAGGTAGATTTTCCGGCATTAGTGTAGCCGATAATCGAGATAATAGGAAGACCTTTACTCTTTCGTTTGGCCCTGCGTTGGGCACGCTGTTTGCGGACTGTTTTAAGTTGCGTCTCCAACCGTCTGATCCTGTCGTGCACCCGACGCCTGTTAATTTCAAGCTTTGTTTCACCCGGTCCCCTTCCTCCAATCCCTCCTGTCAGCCTGGACATGGCTGTATTTTTTTCTATTAGTCGAGGCAATAGATACTTGAGTTGGGCGAGTTCCACCTGGATCTTTCCTTCACGTGTATGTGCCCTTCGCGCAAAGATATCGAGAATCAACTGAGTCCTGTCGATCACCTTCAGCTCAGTCATGTCTGTAATGGAACGGACCTGGGAAGGGTTCAAGTTTTGATCGAATATTAGAAGATTGGCACCTCTTTGAAGGGCCAATATAACCAACTCACTCAACTTCCCCTTTCCAAGTAAGTACCGGGGGTTTGACTTCCGATACTGGATGACTGAATCAACAACATGGGTGCCGCTCGAACGCGCCAGTTCTGTTAGTTCCGCCATTGATTCCAACGCAATTTTTTTTGGAGCGGTTATTACGCTTATCAGTATTGCCCGATCCGCTCCTTCTGTTTTCTGTATAGGCCCCTTTTTTGCGAATTCTTCCTCAAGGGAGAGGATCAACTTATAACAATCGATATTAAGATCCCCATGTTGAATCGCTGGAAGAATTTCCCAATTCATACTGTTTGATGTTTCCGGGAGAAGATGTGCGGGATATATCCGGTCCGGCGTCCCTTGTTGAGTAACTGTAATAGCGCTTATGAGATCGAGCCGTAGAAACACAAGATCCATCAGGTCATCCTGGGTAAGGGGTTCGCTTTGAAGATGCGTATGGATCAAACGAAGGCCTTTCAGACGCCCCTTTCCAATACGGTATTTCTGGATGTCATCAGGCAGAAGAATCTGCTGGTGTTTACCAACAATGACATACTGTATGCCCCCCTGCCGATCAATCAAGAGCCCGATCTGACGGTTGGTTTCTTTGGAAAGAACACATATTGCACGGGCCAGTTCCGGTGAGACAAGATACTCAGGGTGTGTTTTACGACGATATAGATTCTGAAGTCGACGGACCTGGTCGCCTTTCAGGCCGCTGATGTTACCGTATAGTTTTATAGTCGATTCCTTTCATAACCTTCGAATTTAGAATTTGTTTCGGGTTTTGGATTTCAAAAGTAAAAATTGAGGGTTCTCGTTCAGACACTAATTAACATTATACAATAAACAAGAATAGTTGACAAATACCCTCTTTCAGTATAATAATTACAAGATTATATAGAATATTATTAATTATATTAACATATATCACCTTCTTGAGACACAGGTAATTTAATAATGGAAAACAACACGTCCTATATAAAACCCACCTCTTTCCCGATTGCAAGGGAAGGGTATCCTTTTATCTTTGCATCAGCCTTTACAACTTTTGTATTGGCCCTTTTGGGATTAACTGTACTGACCCTGTTTTTTTTGGTGCTGACATTTTTTATCTGTTTTTTCTTTAGAGAC
Organism: Pseudomonadota bacterium; assembly: GCA_043818915.1. Taxonomy (GTDB): domain Bacteria; phylum Desulfobacterota; class Desulfobacteria; order Desulfobacterales. Next base: position 30,053 of record JBDRFJ010000167.1, read on the forward strand.
CCTGATCGGCTTACGCCGCGGGACTCTGCCGCGATCGTTTCGCCTGCCGACGGCAAGGTGATCACTGTAGGTGAAGTGGAAACAACCCCCTTTGATGATCAGAAGATGCTAAAAATAAGCATTTTTATGTCAATCTTCAACGTACATGTTAACAGAATCCCTTTTGATGGAAAGGTAGAAGATATTGCATACCATCCAGGCAAGTTTTTTTCAGCAAATCTGGACAAGGCTTCAAAAGAAAACGAGCATAATGCGATAAATATCAGGACAGGAGATAACCGGAACTTCTGGGTAGTTCAAATCGCAGGACTTATCGCACGTAGAATTATCTGCAAGATAGGAAAAGGGGATAAGGTGAGCAAGGGAGATCGGTTCGGGCTGATCTGTTTTGGCTCAAGGCTTGATGTCTATCTGCCGACAGACACAAAGATAGAAGTTGCCGAGGGTAAGATCGTCAAGGCCGGAGAATCTATTTTAGGATATATGCCATGAAAAAAAGCAAAAAAGCAAAAAAGCGAGATAAGCGGCGCGGGATATACATTCTTCCCAACCTGTTTACATCGGCCAACCTGTTTTGCGGATTTTACGCGATTGTAGCCGCCATACAGGGAGGGTTTGTCAAAAGCGCCATCGCCATTATGGTGGCAGCGGTATTTGACAATTTGGACGGAAAGGTTGCGCGGGCTACCCATACCGAAACTAAGTTCGGCGTTGAGTACGATTCATTAGCCGACGCTATATCGTTTGGAGTGGCTCCCGGTATCGTGGCGTATCTCTGGGCATTGAAGCCTTTCGGGAGGTTGGGCTGGGTCGCAGCGTTCCTTTTTGTCGCGTGCGGGGTGCTACGCTTGGCCAGATTCAACACGCAAAAAGACACGGTAGGCAGTGAATATTTTGTTGGTCTCCCCATTCCTGCGGCTGCTTGCATGATCGCTACGATGATCTTGTTTATTAATAGGGTCGACGTACTGAGCGCTGATCGAAGTATACCGATATTAGTTTTGATATATATTCTATCGTTCTTAATGGTAAGTACTATTAAATACAATAGCTTTAAGAATTCCGATTTTTTCAAAAAAAAGCACTTTAATGCCTTGGTGACAGCAGTACTGGTATTCAGCGTGATCGCCTATGAGCCAAGTGTGACATTTTTCTTTATTGGACTCACATATATTGCATCAGGTCCTATTGCTGCGTTATTGCACAGGAACAAGACCGCAATAAAACCTGAACCGGAAAAACCATCGGAAGGACACTTGTAGACCGTGGGACAGACTATTACTGAAAAAATCTTAGCCGCCCATTCAGGCAAAGATAGTGTAACACCGGGAGAGCTTATCACCGTTAAGATCGACCTTGCGTTGGCAAACGACATAACCGCTCCTATTGCCATCAAACTCTTTGAAGAGGCACAGGTGGAATCTGTATTTGATCCGGGCAAGATAGCGTTAGTCCCGGATCACTTTGTTCCGAACAAGGACATCAAATCAGCGATTCAAAGCCAGATCCTTCGCCAATTTGCTCGCAAACACAAGATTACCCATTTCTTTGAACTGGGAGAGATGGGCGTTGAGCATGCGCTTCTACCTGAACAGGGTATAGTGCTTCCGGGAGATATTGTAGTAGGCGCTGATAGTCATACCTGTACGTATGGCGCGCTTGGGGCGTTTGCTACCGGGATGGGAAGCACCGACATTGCCGCTGCCATGATTACCGGAGAAGTGTGGCTCAAGGTACCGGAATCTATGAAGTTTGTTTACTCAGGGCAACTACAAAAATGGGTTACCGGGAAGGATCTTATCCTTTATACCATTGGAGACATCGGAGTAGACGGCGCTCTGTACCGGGCAATGGAATTTACGGGTGACACAATAGAGGCGCTTGGCATGTCTGACCGCATGACAATGGCCAATATGGCCATTGAGGCCGGAGGGAAAAATGGTATCATCGCGCCGGATGAAACTACTCGCAGCTATGTGGAAAGCCGGGCTAAACGCTCGTATGAGTTCTACCAGAGCGATCCGGATGCCCGATATACAGAAGTCAAAACATACGACGTGTCTCAAATTGAGCCCCAGGTGGCTTTTCCGCATCTGCCTGAGAATACTCGGGGAATCTCTGAAGTAGGCAATGTTCCGATTGATCAGGCAGTGATCGGTTCTTGTACCAATGGGAGACTGGAGGATCTCCGTCTTGCGGCGGAAGTTCTGAAAAACAGAGCCATAGACCCAGGCGTGCGGCTGATTATTATCCCGGCAACTCCTACGATCTACCGACATGCAATGGAAGAAGGGTTGTTCGACATCTTCCTCAAAGCAAAGGCGATCATCAGTCCTCCGACCTGTGGTCCCTGTCTTGGCGGCCATATGGGAATCCTTGCACCGGGCGAACGAGCTATTGCAACTACAAATCGGAATTTCATAGGTCGAATGGGGGATCCCCGCAGCGAGGTATATCTTTCCAATCCGGCTGTTGCGGCTGCGTCGGCGATACTGGGGAGAATTGGAAGCCCGGAAGAGTTGTAAGAGCATGGAGTACTGGAGTACTGGAGTACTGGATTTAGTATGGGTTACGAGTTCTACTTATTCCAACACTCCATTTATACCGTAACCGACTACCCATCAAATATGAACAGGGTATATTTTTTTTGATTGAGTGTGTGTAACAAGGACGGTTTATGAAGATTGAAGGTAAGGTTTGGAAGTTCGGAGATAACATTGATACGGATGTAATTATTGCGGCACGATACCTGGTTACCTCTGACCCTAAAGAATTGGCTGAACATGTGATGGAAGACATGGCCCCGGAATTTTCCGTAAAGGTGCAACCGGGCGACATCATCGTGGCAGGTAAGAACTTCGGTTGCGGCTCATCAAGGGAACATGCCCCGATTGCCATCAAAGGAGCAGGCATTGCCTGCGTTATAGCAGAAAGCTTTGCCCGCATCTTTTTCAGAAACGCTTTTAACACGGGTTTGACCATCTTTGAATCTCCTGAAGCAGCAAGATCAATTCAAGAAGGAAACATTGTATCAATAGATGCGGATACCGGCACTATTACAGACAAAACAAAAGGCGCCACATTTGAGGCCACCCCTATTCCGCCTTTTATGAAGGACTTGATAGATGCAGGCGGATTGATGCCGTATGTGTTGAAAAAATGATTGGGGAATTGAGGAATTGGGGAATTACAAGTTACAAGGAATTAGCGTTCTTAGTAAGTCAAAAGGCTGTTAACATTTTTAAGATAATCAATAATTCCTAAATCCCCGAATTCCTAAACTTGATAATTCATATCAATATAAACGAAAGGATAGGTTAGAAACATATGTCTAAAAACGATTATCAGATTGCTGTGATTCCAGGAGATGGAACCGGACCGGAAGTGGTCGCTGAGGGAATAAAGGTCCTCAAAGCCGTGTCCGGACTATCTAACTTCAATCTCACCTTTACTGAATACAACCTGGGAGGAGAAAACTATAAGGCCACCGGAGAAACCCTTTCCGATGTCACCGTAGAGTCTTTAAGAAAAATGGACGCCATCTATCTCGGGGCGATAGGACATCCGGACGTAAAACCCGGCATACTGGAAAAAGGGATACTTTTGAACCTCCGATTCAGCCTGGATCAATATATAAACCTTCGCCCTGTCAAACTCTATGAAGGTGTGGATTGCCCATTGAAAAACAAGGGCCCCAAAGACATAGATTTTGTTGTGATCAGAGAGAATACGGAAGGACTTTACGCCGGTGCCGGAGGTTGTTTGAAAAAAGGGACGCCGGATGAAGTGGCCATCCAGGAATCGATAAATACCAGAAAAGGTGTTGAACGCTGCATTCGTTATGCCTTTGAGTTTTGTAGAAAACGAAATCAGGCGAAACAACTTACCCTGTGTGGAAAAACAAACGTATTAACCTACGCGTTTGACCTGTGGGAACGCACATTTCATGAGGTGGCAAAAGATTACCCCGACATAAAGACAGACTACGCGCATGTGGATGCGATCTGCATGTGGATGGTAAAAAACCCCGAGTGGTTTGACGTGATCGTCACCGACAACATGTTTGGTGATATTATTACCGACCTGGGCGCTATGATTCAGGGGGGGATGGGGATTGCCGCGGGCGGCAATATCAATCCTGAAGGGGTCTCCATGTTTGAGCCGATCGGAGGATCTGCTCCCAAGTATACCGGAAAACAGGTGATTAATCCGCTCGCAGCGATATGCGCCGCGCAGGTTATGCTGGAAACATTGGGTGAAAAAGAGGCGGCCGATAGAATAGAAAAGGCTGTGATGAAGGTGGTTAGAGAAGACCTTCAAAGTCTTTCCGCCGGAAAGATGGGATATAGTACGTCAGAGGTTGGAGATCTGGTGATTGAAGCGTTGTAAGCACGCTATAGGGAATGGAGTGGTAGAACAATGGAGTGATGGAGTAATGGGAAAAAGAATAACCACCACTCCAGTACTCCAGCACCCCCATACTGTATCAATCAGTTATTTTGAGGAGAGGGATAGCATAAAAAATGGGTAAACTGTTTACCGTCGCCGTGGCCGGGGCCACCGGCGCTGTGGGAAATCAGATGATTTCCTGTTTAGAAGAACGCAATTTTCCTGTTAAGGATGTAAAGTTTTTGGCGTCAAGCCGCTCTGAAGGAAAAAAGCTACGATTTAAAGGAGATCAAATTCCTGTAGAAGAGATGACGGAACGCTCTTTCAAGGGAATCGATATCGCGCTTTTTTCCGCGGGAGGAGGACCCAGCAAACATTTTGCCCCCTGCGCGGCCGAAGACGGGTGTGTGGTAGTTGACAATTCGAGCGCGTGGCGCATGGATCCTGATGTCCCTCTGGTTGTCCCGGAAGTTAATCCGCATGCGATTGCCCAATACACCAACAAGGGGATTATAGCCAATCCGAATTGTTCCACCATACAGATGGTGGTAGCGCTGGCGCCTATCTACCATAAGGTGGGGATAAAAAGGATCGTCGTCTCCACATATCAGGCGGTTTCCGGTACAGGGAAAAACGCGATTGCCGAACTATTTGATCAAACACGAGCTATGATCAATTTTGTTGACTATAAAACAGAAGTGTATCCTCACAGAATAGCATTCAACTGCCTTCCGCACATTGATATATTTTTGGATAATGGTTATACCAAAGAAGAGATGAAGATGGTCAATGAGACCAGGAAGATACTGGAAGACAACACCATAGGAGTAACCGCGACTACGGTGCGCGTGCCTGTATTTTTCGGACACTCTGAATCGGTAAATGTTGAAACACGCGCGCACATAACACCGGATGAAGTCAGACAGCTGCTGGAAGGCGCCCCCGGCATTAAAGTGGCGGACGATCCCGCCAAGAATTTGTATCCGCTTGTGATTGATGCAGCCGGGAAGGATGATACGTTTGTAGGGCGAATTCGAGCTGATGAGTCGATTGAAAACGGAATCAACCTGTGGGTCGTTGCTGACAATATCCGCAAAGGGGCGGCGACCAACGCGGTTCAGATTGCAGAGGTGCTGGCTAAGGATTACCTATAACAACAAGGAGGCTCAAGATGGAGTTTGAAAAATTTATACCGGAAAAAGTCAGGAAAAAATTCCCGAACATAAAGACGCCTCTTATAAACGGCAGGCCACTGGTCAAGACCGCCAAACAGAACAATGCCATGATTATGGCCTGCAACTGCCGGTGCAAACTCCCGGTCGAAGGGATTGCCCGAGCGTCTATGGCTACAGGCGCGCCGGTCATGTATGAAATTGCAAAATCAGAACTGGGGTACACGGAATTCACCCCCGCATCATTTGTTGAGCACATTGTTTCCGTAAATGAAGCGATTGGAAATACTGCGGTCCCGTTCAGCGTGCATGCGGATCATCTTACCGTGAAAACCCCTGACCAGGTGGAGGAGGTCCGAAGCCTTATTGCTGCGGAATTAGATGCCGGCTTTACCTCATTTGCGATTGATGCCTCACATATGGAAAACGAGCTGAACCTTGCGGCAACAAAAGACTTGGCGCAGGCAATTCAGGACGCGGGTTATTGTCTTGAAGTAGAACTCGGAGAAATCGGGGCAAAAAAAGGGAGCACCGAAGGTTTTACACAGCCGGATGAAGCCGCCTGGTTCATCGGAGAGTTGAACAAGGCCGGCATCCATCCTGATCTTTTAGCGATCAATAACGGCTCTATTCACGGCACATATTTTGGAACCGCCCATGAAGGGATACAGCTCGATCTAACTAAAGACATCTGGGACGCGATTCAGCCGTGGGACCTGGATATTGCTCAGCATGGGATTACAGGAACCTCCCTTACTAAAATTCGTCAATTCATCAACTATGGAATCCGCAAAGGCAATGTAGGGACCTTTTGGCAGAATATTTCCTTTGGAATAGCCATGAACGAAAGCGGCAACGCTCTAACCACACCTGATAAGGGCTATATAACCCGTTCTTATCGCGGACTTCCCGATTCCCTCTGGGAGGAAATGTGGAAGTGGGCCGTAGAGACCGGAAACATTGGAGGAAACATCAAGAAGGCTAACAAGGTATTTACCGACAAGCTCAACAATATAGATCGTGTTTATAAAGATCGAATTACTGCCCAGGGTTACGAGGAAGCGGTAAAACTGTTTGAGGCCACCAACTCGATCGGCCTCGCCCCAAAGGTTTGGGAGCGCCTAACAGCAGGCACCTGAATATAGAGGGGACATAGTATGATCGAACTCGTTGACGTTCATAAGTCGTTTCAAGGTCAAAAGGTTCTCGATGGCGTTAATTTATCGATAGAAACCGGAAAGATTACCGTTATCATCGGAAGGAGCGGCGGCGGTAAAAGTGTTCTGCTAAAGCACATAATCGGCCTGCTGAAACCGGACAAGGGCCAAATTCTTGTAGATGGTGTTGATATTACGAGACTCAATGACCGTCAGCTTAATGAGGTAAGAAAATTGTTCGGTATGCTGTTTCAAGAGGCCGCCCTTTTTGATTCTATGAATGTAGGCGAAAATGTTGCCTTTCCCCTGAAAGAACACACCCGCTTAAAACAAAATATTATCTCCGAGATTGTAAAACAAAAACTACTCCAGGTAGGCTTGAAGAATGTGAGCCACAAACTCCCCTCCGAGTTGAGCGGCGGTATGCGCAAACGTGTTGGACTGGCCCGCGCAATCGCCTTAGATCCGAAGATTATTCTGTTCGACGAACCAACTACCGGTTTGGACCCTATCATGGCTGACGACATAGATACGTTACTCATGAAAACTCAGGAACAAACCGGCGCAACGTGTATAGTAATCAGTCATGATATACAGGGAACGTTCAAAATCGCCCACACGATTGCTATGCTTTACAAAGGAAAAATTATCGAAGTCGGCACGCCCGACAAGCTTAGATCTTCTGATAACGCATTTGTACAACAATTTATCCATGGGACGTCCCAAGGTCCGGTTGAGGTTGTCTAAGAATGGCCAGACTAAGCCCTGAGGCCAAAGTAGGAATTTTCGTCTTTATCGGTCTAATGATATTGGCCTACATGTCTATGCGTGTCGGCAAATATGAATTCGGCAAAAAGGGCTACGAACTACATGTCTATTTCGATTCTGCCGCGGGGCTTACCAAGGACGCGGCGGTACAGATTGCGGGCGTTGAAGTAGGAACAGTAGGGGCTATAACACTCGATAAGGGCAAGGCAAATGTCACCCTCCTTATTAAACATGGTATAGAAATAGGCAAAGACGCGGAAGCTGCCATTCGGACCAGGGGGATGCTGGGAGACAAATATGTAGAGCTCATATTGGGCGCCCAAAAAGAGCCTGTGTTGAAAGACGGAGACCAGATCTCCAGGACAACCTCTGCTGCTGATATTGATAGACTCTTAAACCAGCTCTCTGAAATAGGAGAAGATGTAAAAAAGGTGAGTCACTCCCTTGCGGGGGCTGTTGGTGGAGAAAAAGGGAAAAGGTCTCTTCAAATTATTGTGGATAATCTGAGGGAACTCACCGAAACACTGAGCCGTACCGTTAAGGACAACAATGAGAAGGTCAATGAGATGATCACCAATTTGACCCAATTCTCCAAAGATCTCCGGGAAGTAAGTTCCACCAACAGGGAATATCTCAATGAAATAGTAGCCAACGTTCGAGAGACTTCTATCGACTTAGAAGAGGTTATCGCCAAGGTCAACAAAGGTAAGGGGACTATCGGAAAACTGGTCAATGAAGATGAGACCGTGGAAAGACTGAATGATTCCCTGGGCTCGCTAAAAGAGATTTCTAATAAGATCAACAACGGTCAAGGGACTATCGGAAAACTGGTCAATGAAGATGACACCGTGGAAAAACTGAATGAAACGCTTACCAGCATTAATGATTATTTACAAAAACAAGACACCTTTAGGACATATGTTGACTATCGGGGAGAATACCTTTTTGACAGCGAAGAGGTAAAATCATATCTTTCCCTTAAAATTCAGCCTAAAGAGGATAAATATTACCTCGTACAGATAGTGGATGATCCTGCCGGTAGGACGACAACAACAACGACCAGGACCACGGTAAATGGGGGACCAACTACTACTAGAGTAAAAGAAAAGACAGAAGAAGACGGTCTTAAGTTTTCCGCTCTGATAGCAAAACGTTATTATGACCTGACGTTGCGTGGAGGGATAATTGAATCGACCGGCGGTGTCGGGCTCGATTACCACTTTTTTAAGGATCAGCTTATGTTCTCTTTTGATGCCTTTGATTTTGATTCAGAAAAGGATCCTCACCTGAAATTTAAGGCAGAATTTTCTCCGATCCGTCACCTTTATATTACGGCCGGCTTTGACGATTTTGTCAGTGACGAAGGCAATGAATCCGTATTCTTGGGTGGGGGAATCTCGTTTTCGGATGAGGACTTAAAGACGATCCTTTCCAATGTGCAAGTGTCGCCAAGCCAGTAAATTAACCTTTTGGTCTGTATTTTATGATGCTTACCGATCTTAGCCATGATGCGCCTTTTGTTTGAATGAAAAACCGGGGAAACCCGAAATTCGAAATCCGAAGCACGAAACAAATACAAATGACCAAAGCACAAAATCCCAAACAAAGAATTTGAGGAATTGAAGGATTAGCATGTTGGAATACTAACTCCTTGGCTCTGTAACGTTTTGAACATTTGATATTTGAATTTCTAAATTTTTTTCGGATTTCGATATTCGAATTTCGGATTTATTTGGGACGGTGTAAAAATCAGAGAATGCACCCGACTTTTTTTGTTACAGAATAGAGCGTGGTTCTATGCCATATAATCTTATCTATCTTCCTATTCTCGCTTATCTCCTGGGCTCGATTCCCTTTGGGGTTCTATTGACCCGATATTGCAGTGACGTCAATGTTCGAGACAAAGGCAGCCGAAACATAGGCGCCACCAATGTCGCGCGGTTGGCAGGGATAAAACTCGGGGTCCTCACATTGGCCGGCGACGCGTTAAAAGGGGCCATTCCCGTATGTCTTGCACTTAGCTCGGCGGATCAATACGGGGGCTGGGAGAAAGAAGCCTATGTGAGCCTGGTTGCATTATCCGCTTTTTTTGGACACCTCTTTTCCATATTTCTGCATTTTGAGGGAGGAAAAGGTGTGGCCACTGCTGCAGGGTGTATGGCGGTGCTCGCGCCGATCCCATTAATCATATCCCTTATCGGATTTATCGGAGCTGTATATCGCTGGCGATACGTATCAGCAGGCTCCTTGACCGCGGCAGTCCTTCTCCCTCTTTCTATCTGGCTTTTCATGGACTCAACCTTTTATCTAATCTTAGCCCTAATTATATCCGCTTTTATCTTTTACGCGTTTAGAGGCAACATCAGGCGGCTGCTGACAGGAACCGAATTGCCGTTCAGGTCTTAACGGGATCTTTGAAAAATGGCAGTTTTTCAAAGCTCTCTTGGCGGGAAGAGGGAAAGTACCCCTTTGTACCATCAATTATTACTTGACACACCAAACAATTAGTGCTATAAATTATTCGATAGTTCGGGAGATTTTATGATAGACCAATCAAAGCTTCTTGAAACACTAAACGAATGGAACTATTGGAACCGTGAACTGCCGGATACTGTTGCACGGGAAGGATACGAGTCTGAGGTGCTGCGAAAAGCTACCACCGGAGAAATTGTTATCCTGAAAGGAGTCCGGCGTAGCGGCAAATCCACTATTCTCATCAACACTATTAAACGGTTGATTGCTGACGGTATTGACAGGAAAAATATTCTGTTTATTAACCTGGAAGACCCTAGATTTATCAATAATCTGAACGTGGACCTATTGTCACAACTCAGAGACACCTACCTCGAATACCTTAACCCATCCGGCGCCCCGTATATTTTTCTGGATGAAATTCAGAACATATCAGGTTTTGAAAAGTGGGCGCTAAAAGAATACGAGCTGAGAACGTCCCGGTTGATGCTTACAGGGTCCAATGCGAAACTGCTAAGCCGGGAGATCGGAAGTGCTTTGAGCGGGCGTTACCTCGATGTGTTGGTATTCCCGTTAAGTTTTGCGGAATACCTCGCGTTTAAAGGAATTCATATTAAGAACAGACTCGATTTTACTCAACACCGTATCCAAATTAACCGCGCCCTTGAGGAATATCTTACGTTTGGAGGATTTCCTCGAGTTGCCCTCACGGATGAGCCGGAATTAAAAAAGGCAGAGTTGAAAGCTTACTTCGATTCTATTTTACTGCGCGACGTCGTGACACGATATAGGCTGGAGAACGTGGATGCGCTTATGGGACTGTCTGTGTTTCTCCTATCCAATATTTCCAACCTGCTATCACTAAATGCTCTTAAAAACCATTTCAAATTATCCTTTGATCTGATCAATCGATATGTGGAGTACCTTGAAAACGCCTATCTCATTTTCCGTGTGCCGTTATTTGACTGGTCGTTGAAGCGTCAGCAGGTAAACCCAAAAAAAGTATACGCGATTGATACAGGACTTTCTCACATAGTGTCATTTAGGGTAGGACAAAAGACCGGAGACAGGCTTGAAAACCTGGTCTTCCTCGAGCTTCTGAGGCAGGGGAAAGAAATCTATTATTACAAGACAACGGGAAACCTGGAAGTCGACTTTGTAGTTAAACACGACGAGCAGATTACCCAACTCATTCAAGTATCAGCCGCGATCGATGATCAAAAAACAAAAGCACGAGAGATTAAGGCGCTGATCAAAGCAAGCAACGAACTGTCTCATGGTCAAGCGGCAGAGCTTATTCTGCTGGTACCCGACGTCAACGAGACAGTAGAACATGATGGAAAAGAAGTCCACATCAGGGATGTGAAAGGCTGGTTGCTTGGAATCCACTAAACAAAAGGAACCCGAAATCAAATCGTCTGCCCCGGAAGAGCTTGAGCGGGTTTGTTACATGACGTTATCATGATAAGCAAAGTGGACGGGGGGCTTTGCGGTAAGCTCTTTTAAATGACGATTTCAAAAATAAAGGGCGCCACCCTTAAGCGCACCGTCTCTTGGAACGGAAGAGGATCATTCCTAAGCATGAATTGTTAGAAGAAATTAGGCAGGTCAACGAGCAGAGATTGAAAGTGGACGTCTAAGAAAAGGTGAGATGGAATAAGGGATTGAGGTTTCGATATGCTTTTGGTATTCTGATATTAAAGGAATTACGTATACTGGCAAGTTATGTTGAAGTTACGGCTGGTAGAGGCAAACCCGATATTGTGATATACAGAATCCACTATAATTGCAATATGTAGCATTCTGTATAATATCTGTTGTGCTCCAAGTGCATTAATAATCGAGGGTGAAATATGAAAATCGGTATAGATGCAGACATCCGGCGTCTGGCCATTATTCTCAAAGATTCGAACGACGCCATCACTGTTCAAGATTTGCAAGGGAACATAATGGCCTGGAACAGAGGTGCAGAAAAAATGTATGGCTATACTGAAGCCGAGGCATTGGAGATGAATTTTGCACAAATTGTGCCTCCAGACAAAAAAAAAGAAGCAATGAAGTATTTGGAATGGATAACATCAGGTGAAATTGTAGAATCGTTCGAAACTCAACGTATCACTAAGGACGGCAAGATACTAGACGTATGGCTCGTGCTTACGTGCCTAAAAGACGATTCGGGAATTATCGATTCCATCGCCACAACAGAACGTGATATTACCGAGATAAAGAATGAACTGAGGAGAAAGGAGACCGAAGTAAAAATACTGAGGGGGCTATTACCTATCTGCGCCTCCTGCAAAGAAATAAGGGATGACAAAGGTTATTGGCATCAAATTGAATCATATATTAGAGACCACTCAGAGGCTGAATTTAGTCACAGTATTTGTCCAAAATGCGCAGAAAAAATGCGCGCGGAATTTTCATATATGAAAAAATAAAAACCGCACAACAAAGCGTCTGCAGTAGGATTCCAAGAAGCTCCGCCGCTTCGCGCCTCCACTTCTTGGAACCTCTGATACGCCACGTTCCCGGCGACTGGCGTCGCCGGGAATCGCGGCGCTGACTTCGTCAAGCACCTTGTCCCGTCGCGCCGGGCGCGCCGGAACAAGGCACTTGACCCGACTGCGCTCGCCGGGCGGCAGCAGGCAAGCCTGCTACCACCCACCGTGCTCGCGGGTCAGCGCCGCGATTAATCCCTACTTTCAACATACCTGCTATTATTCTGAAAAATGGAAAATTCCAAAAATTTTAAGATACACATTATAAATCTTCTATGACTCCTGCAATGTGTATACCCTAAATTGATAACCCCTGAATATTCTTGACACTTCCGCAACATTCCTATATGCTATTCCTTAATCGGCGTTAAAATGGAGGAACCACATGAACAAAGCGGATCTCATAGAAGCTTTGAGAAATGAAGCTGATCTCACAATAAGTCAGGCTGAAGCAGTTGTGGATATATTCTTCAACAAGATAACTGATGCCCTTGCGAATGGAGACAGAGTGGAGATCCGTGGTCTTTGCAGTTTCTATATCAAGAATTACAAAGGGTACACCGGCAGGAATCCAAAGACGGGAGAAGCAGTTCCCGTAAAATCCAAGAAGCTCCCCTTTTTCAAATGCGGCACAGAACTAAAAAAGAGAGTCGATCATCAAGAAACATAGCGAATGAAAGAACCCACCGAATCAAAAAAGAAAAAAATACGCCAACTTCTTGAGCAGTTCTATCAAGAGAACAAGGATATTATTTCAAAAAAAGATTACGAAAAAGCCAAAGATTCACCGGAATATTTTCTGCACCTTATTAAGTCATTGACCAAAGCTCATTACGGTGTTGCCAATCTGTTATTAGCAAACCTGGATATTGACAAAACCCATCCTCAATAACAAAAGGAGCCCTGCCCATGTATTCAGTAGAAGAACAGAGAACATACGACCGAGCAGAAACTTTACTGCCCGTCATAATAAACGACGGCAAGAGGTTATTAAAAGAATTCGTACGCGATATAAGCGCGGGGGGCGTAATGATTGAAAGCAGCGCGCCTTGTGACGTGGGAACCCTTTTGGACATGTCAGTCGATTTCGATAATCCGACTATAAGAGCAACGGGTACAGTGGCTTGGACAAAAAGGGATAAAGGCATTTACAAAATAGGAGTTCAGCTTAAAGAGATAAATGCCAGCGCTGCGGATGAGTGGGCTGACTTCTTGAACCGTTCATTGGAGGAGCAGGCTACACAAGAGTTAAAATTTAGAGCGCTACGGGGAATTCTTTCGGGTGAAATTCTTTCGGGTCGGACCAAGCTATCCTGTTGATTTGTAAAGAATGCTATTCCAGAAACAACTGTTTTCTGACCTTAAAACACTATTTTGGGGCTCGAAATCACCTTCTTCACCATCTCAAGCCATCCAACTGTCATAACAGTCACGACAAATATTCTTGACCAATTACATAATTTCGTGATATTTTTCTTTAAATTTCACTATAATAGATTTTAATATACTAAAGGGGACAATAAAAATGAAAAGCCTTTCGGAATGGCCCCATGGGACACTGGAGAAAAAGCTGTTAGAAAGATGCCGCGATATTGTAGCCGGCATAGAACCTAAGGCGGAGGTATTCCTGTACGGATCGCGTGCGAGAGGTGAGGCGAGGCCGGATTCTGACTACGATATCTTTATTTTGGTAGATCGAGCGCTCACACGAGAACTGGAAGACGAAATCAGTTTTGCTCTTTATGATCTGGAATATGAATCTGATATAATTCTAAGCGTTCACATTTATGAAAAGACTTTTTTTCAGAGCCCGCTGGGACAGGTTATGCCGCTTTTCAACAATATTCGAACGGAAGGGATCCGAATATGAGCGAGCCCGAGATAACCCTGATTCGATATCGTATGGAGCGGTCCAAAGAGGCATTATCCGCCGCCAGATTGATGTATGAAAAGGGGCATCACAACGACGCTGTGAATCGACTCTACTACTCTTGTTTTTATGCTGTAATAGCCCTTTTGGCAACAGAAGGGATACACCCAAGTAAGCATACCGCGGCGCGTTCTTTTCTGAATAAGAACTGGATACGAACAGAAAAGCTTTCCAAAAAAACGGGACGGCTCTATAATACCCTTTTTGACAGACGAGAAAAGGGAGACTACGGAGATTACTTTCGGTTTAATTCAGATGATGTGAAGGATTGGCTAAAGAGTGTTGAGAGAGCCACTGATGAAATCTTTCAAATAATAGAACAACAACTATCCGAATCTTGAACCACAAGGAGAAGATGGATCTTCGCAGTAAGATCTTTTAAATGACCATTTCAAAAACAAACACGGAGGAGCATGCGGAGATGTAATCTTCTGAGCGGAGTTGGTTTTTTTGTCACAATCTTCTTTTTTTTACTTACATTGTTTCCGATCCTCAGTACATCAGCCCTTGCCCGGGACAGGGTCAGCGTTTCCGTATATGGCCCCGAGACCTTCACCCGTACCACGGGAAAACCAACACAAGAGATCCGTACCTTCACCTTTCCAAGAACTGACAGTAGCTTTACCATACGGGTAACCAATGGCGATCCCAAAATCACCAGCGCTGTCATTCAACTCAACGGAGAGACCATATTTACACCACATGACTTCAAAAAGAAGGTCCCCACTCTTGAGCGCACCGTCTCCTTAACATCAGAAAACACCCTCATAGTAGAGCTTAGGAGTAAACCCGATGCCTTCATTATCATTGAAATTTTTGGCGAGTTTTTCCGGCCTGCGCCCCCTCTTATCGATCCGGTAACCTCGCCGACCAATAAAGCAACTCAGACTATTACCGGTACCGCGACGCCCGGCGGCACTGTCACCATTAGCGGTAGCGCTGAAGATGCAAGCGGTCCTTGCGACCCCGCGACCGGTGCCTTTTGCATCGATGTCGCGCTCAATGAAGGGACCAACAACCTCTTGGCATGGGTCACCGACACACTGGGACTCAGGAGTGACAAAACCGCTTTTGAGATCATTGTTGATACCATAGCCCCTCAGATTGCCATCACCTCGCCGGCAGATAAAAGTGAACTTTCTGAAGAGATCGTCACCGTTACCGGAACCATTGATGACAACAGCGCAGCCGCCACCGTAAACGGACTGCAAGCAATCGTTGCACATAACACCTTCACTGCCTCAGGGATTTCCCTTTCTGAGGGAGAAACCACCATCACGGCAACCGCCATTGACCTGGTAGGGAACACCTCTTCGGACAGCGTTGTTGTAACACTGTGCACAAAAAAGGATATCGACCTTGCACCCTATCGGTTCGATGTCTCCGGCATATCCACGGACGCCCGGTCCCTGAAAACGACCGGCATTGTAAACGTCACCATGGTTAACAACGGGGCAGACCCTGTTTCTGATCCCTTTGAACTCCTCCTCTTTGAAGACAGGGATAATAACAGCGACCTTGACGCAGCAACCGACAATGTTATTGGCCGTATCACCGTCTCTCAGTGCATGCCGGCAAGCAGTACCCTCGATGTATCACTTGACATCATGGGCGAACTCCTCTTTAGAGGTAATCTTCTCTGTGCCTATGTTGACTCCACAGACCAGATCAGCGAATCAGACGAAACCAACAACATCGGCTCCAGCCGGCCCGAAGGGGTTGACCTGACCGGATCATACATCCGCATCAATAGGAGTGGCTGTCCGGACTCGGTAGAACTAACGGCCCGCCTCGGCAATGCAGGTGATATCCAGGTAGGCCCGGGTGTTAAGATGGCGTTTTATGTGGCCACTACCGACGGAAATCTCCGATGGATCGGCACCGGCCTTACCACTACTTCCCTTGCGCCAGGCCAGTATGAAGATGTCACCATTGTCTGGGAAAACCCGGGTAATGGAACAAAAACTATCTATGCAGAGGCAGACGACACCGGAGGCGG
>JBDRFJ010000168.1:0-2849 GCA_043818915.1 Pseudomonadota bacterium
GGCCAATCCTTTAAATCCACTGGGGGTGTAAACGAAGACCAGATGACCTTTTTCCAATAATATCAATCCTGTATAGAGGTAGCGCATTATGAAGTATTCTATTGATAGAGGACGAGGAGGTTATAAAAAAGATCCTCAAACACTTGGGTTTATGGGAGTTTAACCCGCCGGAAGTATGGCGGGTAAAGCCCCGACCTCCACCCAACGCCACCGGGCCACAAAAGACCCCAGAATACAGCATCGACTATTCCGACTCCCAGCTCCCCGCGCCTGCCCGCCGTCTTTCTGGCGGGTCCGATAAATAGCTATATGTTGGCCCGGAGCCTGCCTGTGCGTGTACGCACGCAGACAGGTATTCGAAGACCTTCCCTGCCTGATTTTTGAAGAAAAAGTCAGGTTCAAGGGGATCCTCTACCAAAACTCCCTCCCTTTGCCACCCTTACGGCATAATCAAGCCGCCCGGCACTGTCTCCACCTCCATGCCCTTGCCTTACCCAGGGACCTATTTCACGCCCGGGCGTTTCGGACACAACATCCTGCCGCCAGATTTTGATTGACACACAAGGCAAAATTGCCTATTCTCCGGCTCCAAAAAAGCGACTTCTTATCAATTCAATCAATTCAATTTCAATTCATAAACTTGCCGGCGCTACCGCTTTTTGTGACTAAAAAAACAATTGTCCCTTCCATCCTGCAATTGACATATGGACCGCCCTTTCTTTAAGACCGCCGCTTTAAGGAGATAATGAGGTCAAGCTCGACATTGATGCCGTTTCATCCGTGGGGAAGCCTCGGGGGTCATTCATTATGATCGATGGCGGAACGTCGCAAAAGAAGATCAGACCACGGACACAGTGCACAGGATCGGGCAAAAACGGGGCGTGCAAGTCTTCAAACTGATCTTAGCCGCATCAAAAGACTTGACTTATAACGTTATACGTTATAGCATTTTAACCATGATCGAGAGTTTCAAATGCAATGAAACAGAAAAAATATTCAACAGGCGGTTTTCTCGAAAACTGCCGCAGAGTATTCAAAACATCGCATTCCGCAAGTTAAGAATGTTGAACAGGTCCTCCACGACAAATGACTTGAAAGTACCCCCGGCAAACAGGCTTGAAATATTATCAGGGGAGAGAAAAGGTCAGCATAGCATAAGAATAAACGATCAATGGAGGATCTGTTTTAAATGGGAAAAAGGGAATGCTTATGACGTTGAAATTGTTGATTATCATTGAGGAAGAAAAACATGAATAAAAACAAAATACCCCCGGTTCATCCGGGTGAAGTATTATATGAGGAATTCCTTAAGCCGATGGATATTAGTCAGAATAAGCTCGGAAAAGACCTCGGCGTATCTCCGCGTAGGATCAATGAAATAATTCATGGAAAAAGAAGCGTTACCGCAGACACCGCACTTCGTCTTGGTTTGTATTTCGGGAATTCGCCATCTTTCTGGCTTGGTCTTCAAATGGATTATGATCTGGACATTGCGGAAGACACTCTCGCGGATAAGATAAAAGATGAAGTCAAGCAGTCTGCTGCCACATCTCTGACCTGATTGAACATGGTCCGCCTTCCTTTTCCGGCCCTCGGGCACCGGCTCCGGTTGACAACTCCGGTCGGCAATTTTGGACTTAAAAAGGGGTGATATAGGACGTAAAGAACCTCGATATGATCTTTTTATCATAGATTACAGATCGGCGCTAACATGACAGCATTCAAATAGAATTGAAATATTGACAGAAAATAAAATGATTTAACAAGCCGGTGGAGAGGGCCCGGTCTATTTTGCCGGGTTTTTGGAAGTATGTACTTTCTTGGGGGTGTGAGCAAAGGCATGGAGGCATAGTGCTGTAAAGCCGCCCGGCCCCTCACCTCGCCGTTCTACACCTATGATATATGAAATAAAAATATCGAGGGATATTCAGGAAGCATCAAAATGAACAAAATGAAACTGGGCACGTCTGATACAAAAGATTTATGAAGTAGATCCTCTTACATGTCCAAAGTGCTCCGGAGTTATGAGAGTAATCAGCGTGATAGAGGACGAGGAGGTTTAAAAAAAATCCTCAAACACTTGGGCTTATGGGAGTTTAACCCGCCGGAAGTCTGGCGGGTAAAGCCCCGACCTCCACCCAAAGTGACCGGACCCCAAAAAACCGTGGAACATCATATCGACTATTCCGTTTCCCAGGTCCCCACCTCTGATAAGCGGCTATATGTCGATCCGGTTTATCCGGAGATTTTCCCTTCCTGATTCTTTTTGAAAAGGTCGGGATCGAGGGACGTCTCTACCCGGATTTCTTCGATTTCACGCCCTTATGGCACAATCAAGCCCTCAGTCGCTGTCTCCAAATCCGCTCCCTTGTCGGGCCCAGGCTGCCATCCCATGCCCGTGAAGTCCAACCACAACATCCTGCTGTCAAATGATTCTTGACCCACAAGGCCATGTCCACTATAATCCTCTCGCAAAAAAGCGACTTCTTATCAACCAGCCCAACTCAACTTGACTTGACTCAACTTGACATATTCAAGTTTGAAAAAAACAACTTCCTATCCTTCAAAATTACAATCATCTTGTAAAATTGCGCTGCAATCTCCCAAAATAGTCGTATAATTGCTCTATGGAAAACCATCTGATTTCTCGACTGCTTCATGTCCCCGATTATTCATTTTTTCTTTTCGGCCCCCGTGGTGTTGGCAAAACGACATATTTACGGGAGGTTATGGCTGATGCTATCTTTTTTGATCTGCTTGATGCGTCATTATACCTGGAACTTTCTAAAACTCCGGGAACTCTGGAGGCAATGATTGGGAAGCGTCCTAGAGATTCCTGGGTGGTCATC